>CAYSRK010000219.1:0-3168 GCA_964433385.1 uncultured Spirochaetales bacterium | reverse complement strand
GCTCTTGCCCGAACCCGGTATTCCCTCGATAAGCACCAGTCTGCACCCGCTCATAAGAACTCCTCCTGCTGACCACCCCCGTCCAGGATAATCCGATAGCCGGCTTTCCGGTACGCCTTGGAGCGTTTGGCGTACATGGAGCGGGCAATGGCCGAATGACAGTCGATATACTCGAGGACCAGAATGTCCTTCTCCTGCGGTTCACTGCCGTCGTAGAGCCGGCGGTGAAGCCGTCCGATATACTGCGTAAGCCGTCCATGAAATGAAACCGGCATCGTGATGACCAGGGTATCGAGTCCGGGGAGGTCAAATCCCTCGCCGATGAGTGACCCGGTGGCCAGGAGGCAGCAGGGTTCCTGAGCTTCGATGCGTTCCCGTACGGCCGCTATGACGGCCGCCCGTTCCTTCCTGCCTGCCTCACCGGTCAGAAGCAGGATATCAGCATCCGCCGAGGCAGGGTTCTCTTCCAGCAGCTCTTTCAGGCTCTTCAGGTGCTCGACTCTGTCCGATATTACCAGAGGTGAGCGCCCGGCTTCAATCAGCCTGCGGATATCATCAGCGATGAGGGCATTACGTCTCCCGCTGGTACAGATGAGTTCATAGAGCTGGTGAATATCGACCGTTCCCTCCTCCTCGGGAAAGGGAATTTCCCGTACGGATGCCGTTCTCCGCTGGTCTGCGAGGTGTACGTCCTGTACGGTATGGCGGATCGGGCCGCAGAGCATGAACATGATCTGCTGGTATTGGTCCTTGCGCACCGGGGTTGCGGTGAGGCCGAGGATGGAGCGGGCGCGGATCGCCTTGATTACCGGTTCAAAGGTTACCGTGGGGATGCGGTGGCATTCGTCTATAATGAGAAAATCGTAGGCCCGGGTACATTCTTCCCTGTCAGGCTGATTGGCCAGTGTCTGGAGCATGGCGATATCAACCGTACCCTTCAGGCGGGAGCGACCTGCCCCGAGCACCCCGATGTCCCCCTTCTCCAGTTCCGCGATACAGCTCTGCAGGGTATCTATCCATTGGTCAACGAGCAGGCGGCGGTGGAGGAGTATCAGGGTCGTCATGCCCCGCTCGGCGATCAGGCTTGTGGCGATGACCGTTTTGCCGGTACCGGTCGGGGCATGGAGTATGCCGAGCGGGTGTTCCAGCAGGGCTTCGGCTGCTTTCTGCTGATACGGTTCAAGCCGGCCGCAGAAGGTCAGCTGCTGTGTTCCGCTGCTGCTGCACGCATCAATGCGGGTTACGGTATACCCGTTGCGTGAAAGTACTGCGAGGGTCTCTTCCTCTATGCCGCGGGGGAGTTTCAAGGCTGTCCCGCTGCGCTCGGCACAGCAGATGAAGCGCGGGGTGTTCCAGGTGGAGAAACGCATTCTCTGCAGCTCGAAAAACTTCGGGTTGGCAAAAGAGGCAAGCCTCTTCAGCTCCCCTAACGTTCTCGGGGTGAGCTTCTCAAGCGGCAGCTCCAGCATACCGGCAACGCGCAGTTCAATCGGTCCGGCTGCAGCTGCTTCCCCAGGGTTTTCTTCCCGATAATTCAGGATCGCCGTGGTGAACTCCAGCTCTCCTGCTGCGGGTGCAGACAGCAGGGGAGCGGTAGTTACCTGAGTAAACCGGGGCTGGAGCTCGTCAAGCAGCTTCAGGACATCACTGCGGCTGAGGCGATGAATACGGGAGAGCAGTTCCCATTGTCGGGGGAGCATATCCAGGTTAGCGTCCACGAAGACGGTTTTTCCCTTGCTGCGGTACTTCTTCTGCAGGGGAAGGAAGATCAGGTTGCCGAAGCCGCCCTTCGGGCAGGTGTCCTGGTTAGGGAAAAAGCGGTCATAGCTTTCCAGTTCGGCGCTGCCGGTCCGCTGCAGGGTCAAGGCCATGATGCAGTCGGCGAGGCGGCGAGCTTCCGCTGCGGGGATCTTTTCGGAAAAGAAGAGCCAGACGTGGATTCCTTCCCCCGATTTTGAGATTTCCGCGGCGGTCTCGATCTTCAGCTCTTCGGCGGTCCTGACAAACTCAAGTCCGTCCGCTGCCCAGGAGCCGCGGTCAAAGTCAGCTGCGAGGAACAGGCAGCGGTCCTCCGGGTCTATGGCGTACATGCCGCAGCTTTTCCTGCCGGTCAGGTGAGCCTGCACAATGTCGTGACTGAAGGGTACATACAGCCTGTTCGGGCAGCCTGTGCAGGGTTTCTCTGGTCGTCTGCAGAGCTGACTGTTCCACCGGTTGGCACAGACCGGGATATAGCCTTTTTTTCCGGAGGCACTCTCCCAGTACTCGGGGTAGCGATCAGTACGCGTTCCGAAAAGTTCCCGGTAGAGTGCTATTTTTTCCTCAGGGGTCTCGACCGGTTTCACCCGCGCAGGCAGACCCAGGTACTGAACCGGTGCCGACACTTCAGGAAGGGAGAGGAGCCGGGTCCTCTCCCCCTCGAGTCTTTCGATCTCCTGCTCAATCTCCCAGATCCGTGTTGCCCGTTCGTTCATCCGCCTCCCCCGGTTATGGCAAGCATAGGATCTGTTTCAGGCCTAAGACGATGATACAGCTGCCTGCCCTGGGTAAGAGCTTACATCATATAATTCATAGCCGTATACGGCAATGGAAGCAGCATTGATTCCGCTCTCACCATACGGGTGTTTCTGTAGACCTCTGCAAACGGCTGTTGCAGATGAATAGTCCGCTTCAGATCTCTTTCGACTCTGAGAAGTAGAATGGGAATTTGCCGATTTCTTGTGGAATGAGCTCTGGAACAAGCTTGGAACGAGCTGATTCTTATTCCTTTCAGCCTCTACAATGGTACCTAGCGGGAATAGTAAAACTTCAAAGCTTGCATGATACTCAATACGGTATCACAGGTTTGCATAAAAACTGACACCTTTCGCATAATGAAAATCTTTCTGATAGTTTGCCCAAAAATCATGCATCCGGGGGTTGTTTCGTACATCGATCATAATCTTTTGATAATCTGCCAGAATTGGAAGGCTTCCCCTCTTGGCAGCTGTCCTTTCCACAGCAGATCGCAGAAGCGACAGATCACACTCCCCCCATCGCAAAGAATACAGAATGTATATGTCATAGAAATCTCTTGGTCTGGTGTTGGCAATGTTTCTGGACAGTATCGTCTCCAACTTCTCAGCCAATATGGTCTCCAGATTGTATGCCATCATCGAAATGGCACGA
>CAYSRK010000218.1:0-3032 GCA_964433385.1 uncultured Spirochaetales bacterium | reverse complement strand
GGGAAAAGGGGTATGGATGCAACGATGCGGGCTCTGGTAAAATATGATCACGGACCCGGCGCGATGGAGCTCAGGCGGGTTCCTGTCCCGCAGCCGGGGCCGGATGAGGTGCTGATCCGGGTCGAGGCCTGCGGTATCTGCGGGACCGATGTCCACATCCTCCACGGGAGGTTTGCCTGCGATCCCCCGGTCATCGTCGGGCACGAGTTCTCCGGGGTGATTGCCGCAGCAGGTGCGGCGGTGCAAGGCTGGAGCGTCGGGGACCGGGTTATTGCCGAACAGCACGTCGGTTCCTGCGGTCAGTGCGAATTCTGCCTCACGGGACGCCGGCAGTTCTGCCCGCACAAGCGTTCTCCGGGATACAGGAGTGACGGGGCGTTTGCCGAGTATATCGTGATTGCCTCCTCCCTGCTCCACCGGGTGCCGCAGCGGGTTTCGCTGCACCAGGCAGCCCTGGTCGAACCGATGGGGATCACTGCCGCGGCGGTGCTGGGCAAGGCTGGAGTAAAGCCGGGAGAGACGGTTGTGCTGCTCGGCTGCGGGGCGATCAGTCTCCTGACTCTCCAGATGGTGCGCGCCTGCGGGGCAGGTAAGGTACTGGTGACCGGCATTGAGGCCGATGAGCGGCTGCGGTTTGCTGCAGCCCGGCAGTTCGGGGCCGATCGCTGCATCAGAAGCGACAGAGTGGATGCCGTTGAGGCGGTAATGGAGGAGACAGGCGGCGCGGGAGCGGATCTGGCGGTCGATCTTTCCGGTTCACCCCGGGCTGTCGAAGAGGGGCTGAGGATGCTGAAGAAAGACGGCAGGTTCTGTGCGGTGGGTCTTCCCTCGCAGCCGGTAAGTCTGCCGTGGGCTGATCTGGTGCTCAGGGCGCCTACCCTCTTTTTCAGCTACAGCTCCGACTACCGGGCATGGGAGCGGTGTCTCGGGATGCTTGATCGGGGCGAGGTGCGGACGGAGCTTTTTCTGCGCCGCACGTATTCACTTGAGGAATGGGAAGAGGCGTTTCGGACTGCCGAAAGCGCCGAGGCTCTGAAGGTCCTGATTCTTCCCCAGCCGGGGAGCGGGCAGGAGCAGGGAGGTTGAGATGAGCAGCGTTGTATTGGAAGTCTATCTGGGTTCGGTGCTGGGAGAGGGTGCGCTCTGGGACAGCCGCAGACAGGTTCTCTACTGGATCGATATCGAGCGCCGGTATCTTCATATGTACGACCCGGGGGCCGGCATCAACCGTACCTATCCCCTTCCCAGGATGATCGGGGCGGTCGCCCCGCGGGAGCGCGGGGACCTGCTGCTTGCCCTTGAGGACGGGTTCTGGTCATTCGATGAGTCAAGCTCAGCTCTTGAGCGGATCATCGACCCGGAGGCGGGGCCTGAGTATGAGGGGAACAGGTTCAATGACGGCGCCTGCGACCCTGCCGGACGCTACTGGGCGGGGACCATGAGCAAAAAGGAGCTGCCCGGGAAAGGGTCGGTCTATCGGCTTTATCCTGACGGTTCCTGCACGAAGATGTTCGATTCGACTACGATTTCCAACGGTATCTGCTGGGACCTTCGGGAGAAGAGCATGTACTACGTGGATACCCCGACCAGGACGGTGCAGGCATTCTCCTACGATGCGGAATCGGGGGCGATTTCGGGGGGAAGAACTGCGGTCACCGTCGCTGAAGAGGACGGCTACCCCGACGGCATGACGATTGATGCGGAGGGGATGCTCTGGGCGGCGCACTGGGAGGGTTGGAAGGTGATCCGCTACGATCCCCGCACCGGATTGAAGCTTGCCGAGGTCCGGCTGCCGGTCTCCCGGGTAACCTGCTGCTCGTTCGGCGGGGAGGATCTGAAGACGCTGTACATCACCACCGCATCAATCGGGCTTACGGAAGAGGAGCGCAGAGACCAGCCGCTGGCAGGGGGGCTGTTTTCGGTACGCACCGAGGTGCCGGGCCTGCCGACCGACTATGTCAAAGGGTAAGAGGAGAACAGATGAGACTCAAGGGAAAAATTGCTGTCGTCACCGGAGCCGGGGCGGGTATCGGGAAGTCGATAGCGCAGGTATTCGCCCGTGAGGGTGCGTATGTGATCGCCTCATCACGCCGGGCAGTTACCGGACAGCCGGTCGTCGATGAGATTATTTCCTCCGGGGGTAAGGCGGAGTTTATCACGTGCGATGTGTCACGGGAGCAGGATGTGCGGGAGATGATGGCTTCGGTGGAGCAGAGGTTCGGCGGGGCCGATGTGCTGGTCAACAATGCCGGGGTCAATTTCGTCAAGCCGTTTCCCGAGGTTAAGCCGGAAGACTGGGACCGGGTGATGGGAACCGATCTGCGGGGAACGTATCTGTGCAGCTGGTACGCCGTTCATCAGATGCTGAAGAAGGGGGGAGGTTCAATTATCAACATAACCTCGGTCCACACGCTCGCCTCTCTTCCCGGAGCCGCTCCCTACGATGCGGCCAAGTGGGGGGTCGTGGGTTTGACGAAGGCGATGGCCGTTGAGCTTGCAGCCTCGGGCATCCGGGTCAACGCACTCTCTCCGGGGCTTATCGATACGAAGATCTGGGATGATATTCAGGCCGCAGCTCCTGACCTGGAATCGTGTCATGCTTACTGGAAGGCTAATATTCCTATCGGGAGGGTCGGCCGTGCAGAGGAGATTGCCCTGACTGCCCTCTTTCTGGCAAGCGATGAGTCAAGCTACATCACCGGAGCGAACATTCTCGCCGACGGGGGCATGACCAGCCAGCTGATAAGTCAGGAGCCCTACCGTTCAGAGGTGCTTGAGGGGAAACGCTGAACAGGAATGCCCCGGCCTTGACCTGACCCGGCTGGTACCGTATCGTTACGGTTAACGCAGGTTCCGGCCGACCGTTCTGCCAGATGGGGGGTGTCCGGTGCAGTTATGTTTTTCCAGAGAGCTTCTCGAGTACGCAGCTGTAAGACCGGTCCGCCAGGCGGGGGTCGATCCCCGCTTTCGCTGGAGCGTTGGTATGACGACGGTTGAAAAAAAGAAGGCGGTAATCATCGTCAATGACCGTA
>CAYSRK010000217.1:0-8038 GCA_964433385.1 uncultured Spirochaetales bacterium | reverse complement strand
CCCTGGACGGGCTGGGTCCCGTGGGAAACGGCGCTCATTCCATCGGAAATGAGAAGATCCTCATAGACAGCCTGGCCGAGAGGGCTGCACTGCTGACTGGAGTTATGTTACAGACCGGAGGGTGTACCGAATGTCAGAAATAGTTGTTGACAAGATATCAAAGACCTTCTATCTGCCGAAGAAGAAGAAAAATGATACGGAAGTAAAAGTGGAGGCTCTGAAGGAGATCAGCTTCACTGTCAATAAGAATGAGTTCGTCAGCATCATCGGGCCGAGCGGCTGCGGGAAGACGACACTTATACGAATCATCGACTGCCTCCTCTCCCCTGACAGCGGAAGAGTGCTGATAGACGGACATGAGGTGACAAAACCGGGATTTGACCGGGCCATGGTGTTCCAGGGTTTCGGTCTTCTTCCCTGGAAAAATGTTGTCGACAATATCGCCTTTGGTCTGAAGATGAAAGGTGTAGATAAGCACGAACGGCTCAGGCATGCGCGGCACTATGCTGAGGTGGTCGGGCTGAAGGGTTTTGAAGATCATTATCCGCATCAGCTCTCCGGGGGCATGCAGCAGCGGGTCGGGATTGCGCGGGCGCTCTGTATAAACTCAAATATCTTTCTCATGGATGAGCCGTTGGGTTCTCTGGATGCGCAGACGCGGGAGTACATGCAGGAGGAGATACTGAGGCTCCTCGATAATGAAAAACGAACCGTGCTCTTTATCACGCACAGCATTGACGAGGCCGTTTTTCTCTCTGACAGGATCATACTCCTGAAACCCCGGCCGGGACAGGTGGAGGAGATCATCGATGTCAACCTGCCGAAACCGAGATTCGGCAGTGAGGTGAGAACGCATAAACGCTTTGTAGAGATCCGTACGCACATATGGGAAAAACTCCGCAACTATGTAGCCAACGAGGAGAAGGGAGGAGAGTAAGATGGTTCGTTTACGACGTATGGTCGAACAGTTCGTTCCTGTGATACTGGTCGGCATCATATGGGAAGCGGCAGCCCGCATCATGAACGATTTTCTCTTCCCCCCCATATCCGCCGTGCTTGCATCCTACGGGGAGCTGATTGTCTCCGGCGATCTTTGGAAGGCCTTCAGAGTCAGTATGCTCGCCTTCGGCACGGGATTTGGATTGGCGATAGCCCTCGGCATCGTCCTCGGGCTGGTAGTGGGAAGATACGAAATCGTCAGTGATGTTGTTGAGCCGTATATTAACATTCTCTACTCGCTGCCGAGGGTAGCACTGGTACCGCTGATTCTTATCTGGTTCGGAGTCGGTTTTTCAGGAAGAGTGTTTCTCATATTCCTCGGAGCCGTTATCCCGATCATCGTGAATACGGCTACCGGGGTCCGCAATGTTGATAAGACCCTTATGGATGTCGGGACCGCCTTCTGCGCCCCGGAACGTAATATGTTCTGGGATATTATGTTTCCCGGGTCACTGCCGTTCGTTATTGCCGGGATCCGTATCGGCTTCGGGCGGGCGCTTACCGGGGTAGTTATCGCAGAATTTTTCCTGGAGATTACCGGGCTGGGAGGACTGATTGTGCGGTCGGGAGACTATTTCAACTACGACAAGATGATTGCTGTAGTACTTGTGCTCTCTCTGATCGGCATTATTCTGACTGGTCTTTTAAGGCAGATAGAGATTAAGTTCACCTGGGGACAGAAGGGCAGGGAGTGATCTCCCGGCAGTGGATATTTCATGATGTGAGGAGTGGACAGGTATGGTTTCTGATGTTGCTAGGGGATTGATCAAGAGAAGCCCGCGCTACTACGCCGGTGGAATGGACCCGAATGATTTCAGCAGGGTCATTGAAAAGGTGGAAGTGTGGGATGACTGGGTAAGCGGAGTTGAAGCCTACGCCGACGAACGCCGAGAGCTGGCCGATAAAGCGTTAGCAGAGAACAACCTGGTATCGGCTGGCGAATTTTTCATAGAAGCGGGAATTTACTACCACTTTGCCATGCTGGGGTATTTTGAAGATATTGACCGAAAACTCGCTCTCAAGAAAAAATCGATGGACATATTTGCCATGGGCCTCGATTATGCGGCTCCTCCCATCAAGAGGCTCGATATCCCCTACGACGGGATCAGCATGGCTGCCCATCTGCGGCTCCCCTCGCAGGGCAGCGGTCCGTTCCCGCTGGTTATCTGCCTCCCTGGAGTAGATTCAACCAAAGAGGAATATCACGCATTTTCCGAGGTATTCCTTAAGCGCGGCCTGGCAGTCATGATCTTTGAGGGGCCGGGACAGGGAGAGACCTGGTTTTCCCGGGTCCTGACGGAGGATTACGAGGAAGCCGCATCTGCCGCGATTGATTATGTCTCTGCCCTTGCAGATATTGATGCTGACAGGATTGCGATGTACGGGCGCAGCATGGGCGGCCATCTGGCTCCAAGAGTCGCTGCCCGGGACAGCAGGATTAAGGCTGTCGTAAGCGCCGGGGGAATTTATGATATGGCCTACTGGGACGGCCTGGCCGAAGGGGTTAAACACAACTTCAGGCATGCATGGGGATACAGCACTTTTGAGGAAGCCCGGGAAAGAGCTCTGAAGATGACCCTTGAAGGGGTGATTGCTCAGATTTCCGTTCCTTTCCTGATCGTGCACAGCAGAAAAGATCAGAGCTTTCCCGCTGCCGGAGCGGAAAGAATGAAAGCAGAGGCGACCTGTGAGGCTGAGCTTCTTATTTATGAGGAGGGTTCCCACGTTGCCGATAACATCAAATACAAGTATCAGCGGTATGTAGCTGACTGGATTCTTACCAAGCTCCGGCGGTCGTGAGGTGAGCAGCTATGAAAGATGAGAAGAAGTCAAGGCAGAAGCGTTCGAGCAGGAGAGTGAAACTCATAGTTTTCATCTGTCTGATTGTTCTTTGGGAGATTGTCGGCCGGCAGCTGAGCGATATTCTTCTCGCTCCGCCCTCAAGCGTGGTGGTTGCCTTTTTCAACCTTCTGTTCTCGGGTGAGCTGCTCAGAGGTATTTTCATCAGTCTCAAACCGCTGGTCATAGCCTTGACGCTCTCCATCCTGATCGGCGTTCCTGTCGGCGTCCTTATCGGCTACTACAAACCGGTCGCTTTTTTTCTCGAGCCGCTGGTAAATGCCATGTATTCGACCCCCATGGCTGCCATGGTCCCGCTGGTCATGCTCTGGTTCGGGATGCAGACAACAGGAAAGGTCTTCTTCATCTTCATTATGGCCGTGTTCCCGATTATTATTAATACCATAGCCGGGGTAAGGAACACTGACAGCAGGCTGATAGAGGTCTCCCGTTCATTCAACGCATCCTGGACGAGGATTCTGCTCGAGATAGCTGTCCCCTACTCGATCCCCTTCATTTTCTCCGGAATTCGGCTCGGAGTAGGGAGAGCGGTAATCGGAATGATCGTGGCCGAGATGTACCTGGCTTTAACCGGCGGGCTCGGTCACATGGTGTATGCCTACGGAGCCTCATTCTCGACAGCGAACCTCTTTGCGCTGCTGGTGGTTATCCCTCTGATAGGGATATCCCTGACCAAGCTGACGCTGCTGATCGAGTATCTGGCTACCCCCTGGAGAAGATAACTGCAGATACCGTGAGACTGCAGGGGTCTCTCACACAGGAGAGATAATGAAATTTGCTGTACAGCATAAGCGGGCATCGGTACTGCAGGACGGGTTCCTGTTTGATGTTCAGCGGGAAAGTGAAGGTTCCTTCAGTTCCGACCCGATGAAACTGTTTGCTACGTGGGAGCAGTTCAGGGCCTGGGCGGCTCAGCACACGTGGCAGCGAGGAGAGCAGCTGGATGAGGCTCTTCTCGATGCGCCGGTGCCTCTGCCGAGGCAGGTATTTGCGGTGGCGCTGAATTACCCGAAACATGCCGATGAGGGAAAAGTGGACCTGAAGGAAACCGATTTTCTCGTGTTCACCAAGTTCCCCTCCTGCATAGCCGGCCCGAATGCATCCGTACGTCTTCCGAGCGCATACGTTGACTGGGAAGTGGAGCTGACAGCCGTTATAGGAAAAGAAGCATTTCAGATCAAAGAGGAGGAGGCCTGGTCCCATGTGGCAGGCCTCATGATCGGGCAGGACCTTTCAGAGCGCGAGATACAGCTTTCCGGGGCGAAACCGCAGTTCTCCCTCGGGAAGTCCTTTCCCGGGTTCGGTCCTACAGGACCGTACCTGGTAACCCCCGATGAGTTCACCGATCCCGACGATCTGGGCATTATCTGCAGGAATAAAACAGAGGTTCTTCAGGATTCCCGGACCTCCGAGATGATCTATTCTGTTTCAGCGATCATCTCCCGCATTTCACAGATCTGCCCCCTCCTGTGCGGCGACCTGGTATTTACCGGTACCCCTGATGGAGTCGGGCTGCACCGTCGTCCCCGCAGATACCTCACCCCCGACGATATCCTTATCAGCAGCATTGAGGGTATCGGGGAGATGACTACCCGTTTTCATGTCTAGCGGAACCTGATAACAGCCTGCGGCAGCGGGAGAGAAAGAAGGGGACTGCTTTTTTTCACGGGTCCCGCTGCTCGAATGTCCTGTGAATACCGGCCTCAATCATCCGGTGCGGAAGAAGCCGCGCAAGAAGCGCGCGGAATCTCGTACTTCCGCCTACAGCAACGGCGCAGGGAGTGCGGCGGGCTGTCGCAGCACGGTAGATTGCCCTGCCGACCCTCTGAGCCTGCATGCCGCCTTTAAGCAGCCGATCCCGCTGTGCTTTATACTGCGCACCTCGCGCTGCATAGGGGGAGTGCGCTGTAAAACCCCCGATCTGGGGCAGTGTTGTGGCGACATAGGCAAAATAGACGCTTGAAACCTGAATACCGAATGGAGCAACCTCACTGCGGAGCGCAGCGGCATAGGCATCCAGCGCAGCTTTTGAAGCGGCGTAGATGCCGGAAAAAGGGACCGGGATTCTGGCTGCCAATGAGCTGATATGGAGGATTTTCCCGAAGCCCTGGCTGCGCATTGCCGGCAGATAGATGCGGTTGAGCTCCAGCGGTCCGAAGAAGTTGAGCGAAAAGAGCTTTTCTGCATCTTCTGCCGCGGTCTCTTCCGCTGCGCCTATCTGACTGACCCCGGCATTGTGGATCACGATATCAACATCGCCGGTTTTGGCGTGCAGCGCTTCAATGGATGCTTTACTCGTCAGATCCAGAGAAACCAGACTGAAGCTGCCTGCATCAGGAAACAGCGGATCGTGTCGACCGGCATCTCTGGAGGTTCCGATAACACGATACCCGTTCTGCAGAAAGGCTGCTGCCGTCCAGTACCCTATGCCGCGGGATACCCCTGTAATCAGTACGCTCTTCATGTTCTCCATACGTCTGTCAGTTTGGCATGGAACGACAGGTTTGGACAAGCTTGATCCTCCATCACTTTGCAGGGGAGCTGAAGCTCATTACCTGCTCTGCACTTTCCCCCGGCTGATGAGGATAGATTTCAAACTCCCGCACATCGTTACTGGGACCGAATCCCGAATATCTCTTCTGTATACCAGCAGATGATCGCCAAGCCGTGCCGATCGTTTCATGATCAGGCATGGGTAAGTAGCAAGAACAGCTCCGGACTGAGGCCACAGCTCGCTCTGCTGTGAACGTATCGTTTGGGTTCCGGACTCCCGCCGGTATTCTATCTTACCTGGGATTCCCGTTGATCTGGAAATAGACCTGCCCCCGGGCCTGATTTCATGGTAGACTGAGCCGAGGAGTTGTCTATGCTCGATATTGTCAGACTGCAGCAGGAGATCCGGAGATTTGTGCAGGAGCGTGAGTGGGAATCGTACCATACTCCGAAGAATCTTGCGATTGCCCTCTCCGTGGAGGTGTCCGAGCTGCTGGAACTGTTTCAGTGGATGTCCGATGCCGATCAGCAGCACATCCGAGAGGATGAAAGGCTGATGGATGATATCAGGGAGGAGTTCGCTGACAGCATGATCTACCTGCTTCGGTTCGCCGATGTGCTCTCCATTGACGCAGAAGCGGCGATACGCGATAAGCTTGCGAAGAATCATGCCAAGTATCCTGCCGATATTGCTTCCGGTAAGTTTGTGAAATACAGCAGAAGGGACCGGGACGGTGAGGGGTCCGGGATCTGATGGTTGTCTACAGCAGTTCCTGCGGTCAGTTCCGGCGGGATGCGGATGCATTCATGATTGCCGAGGAAGTGGAGAGCAGGTATGAGGCGGCCTTCCACCGGCGGGTTAGCCCGCAGGAGAAACGGGCATGGCGCAGCTCTCTTGACAGGATGGAGACGGTGGTCCGTAATGCTGGGCTGCCCGACAGCTGCGGGGTTCTTATTGAATTCTCGCTGCCGAACACCAGCCGCAGGATTGATTTCATCATCGCCGGGACCGACAGGAAAGCCCGGAAGAACTTCGTCATTATAGAGCTGAAGCAGTGGGAACAGGCCGGCAAGACAGCCCTGGATGCGGTGGTTACCACCGCGCTTGGCGGAGCCCCAAAGCGGCAGACTGTGCATCCTTCCTATCAGGCCTACAGCTACCAGAGATTTTTCGAAGATTTTAACGAAGCAGTCTATACCCGCAGCCTCAACGCCCATTCCTGTGCCTTTCTGCATAACTACTGCAAGGGAAATCCGGAACCGCTGCTCGATGAATGCTACCGGAGCTGGTTCGATGCGAGCCCGCTCTATCTGCGCGACGATAAGGTAAGGCTTCAGGAGTTTCTCGCTGAAACCGTCGGGTGCGGCCGGGGAACGGAGATCCTCTATGAGATTGAAACCGGAGTTATACGGCCCAGCAGAAAACTAGCCGACGCAGTCGGCTCAATATTCCGCGGCAGCAGCGAATTTGTGCTGATCGATGAACAGAAGACGATCTATGAGCAGCTGATGCAGACCGCGAGCAAGGCTCAAGGGAAGACGGTCATCATAGTTCAGGGCGGACCGGGTACAGGAAAATCGGTGCTCTCCTTCAACGTCCTGGCAGGACTGCTCTCCCGGCAGGTCAATGCAGTGCTTTCGGCTCCGAACGCTGCATTCCGGGACGTTATGAAGAAGAAGCTGCTGGAATCCGGAGTTCGGAGCGCGGGTGAGAGAAAGGAAGATCGGATCATCCTCGATACCCTCATCAGGTCATCCGCCGGGTTTGTCGATGCGGGGGAGAACGTGTTCGATGTAATCATTACCGACGAGTCTCACCGCCTCAAAAACGGTACAGCCTACCAGTATCGGGGTGATAACCAGGTGGAGGATATCGTGAAGGCAGCCCGGGTGAGCATCTTCTTCGTTGATGACAGCCAGATGATCAGACCGGAAGATATCGGCAGCTGCGCGGAAATCAGGCGGGCCGCCGGCAGCAGCAATGCTGCTGTCCATGAACACGTGCTTGAGACGCAGTTCCGCTGCGGCGGGTTGGACGGGTACGTGCAGTGGCTTGATAGCACCCTGCACATCTGTGAGAACGCCCACCCGGACGGCTGGGACTCCCCGGCATTTGAGTTCGGCATAACTGATACACCCGGCGAACTGTACCGGATAATCCGCAGCAGGCAGGAGCGGGGAGCTTCGGCCAGGATGCTGGCCGGGTATGCCTGGGAATGGACGAGTGAGAAAAAGGGGAACCGCAGGGGAGAGATTTCTGATGTCGTGATCCCTGAGTGCAGTTTTGCCATGCCCTGGAATTCACGCAGCAGCCGCAGCACGTGGGCGATCGACCCCTCCGGGATTGGGCAGGTAGGATGCATCCACACCTCCCAGGGGCTAGAGTTCGATTATGTCGGCGTGATCATCGGCAACGACCTGCGCTATGATGCGAATCGGATGGAACTGTACGCAGACTGGGAGAGTTATAAAGATATAAACGGGAAGAAACGGCTGAGGAATGATCCTGAGAAGCTTACCCGGCTGGTGAAGCAGGTATACCGGACCCTGATGACCCGGGGTCTCAGGGGCTGCTATGTCTATTGCCGGGACCCAGCCCTGCAGACATACTTGAGGGAGGCTGCCCCGAGGAGGCAGGCAGCCTTTACCGCTGAACAGAGGCTTGACTGAGACATCATTTGAACAT
>CAYSRK010000216.1:0-5773 GCA_964433385.1 uncultured Spirochaetales bacterium | reverse complement strand
AAGACCTTCGGAGCGTATGCAGTTTCGATGATCAGACGGTCGATCCCGGACGGGAGGGGAAATTCAAAGGTTTTATGGGTCCGCGTATCGCTCGGAGTGAGTTCGATTTCGGCGGCAAACAGCTCACAGCAGCCTTCCTGCACTTCTTTCATGGATTACCTAGCCTTTAATCGAACCGATCGTCATCCCCTGGATCATCTTCCGCTGAAATATCAGATAGACTATGATGATGGGAAAGGCGATAATGACCGCTGCGGCGCACATCATGGGAAAATCGGTGAAGTGCTGGTCCTTGAAGTAGTTCAGCCCGACGGGAACTGTCCGCACCTCATCCCGCTGCACCATGATCGTCGGGAGGAAAAAGTTGTTCCAGCTTGCCATGGTGGTGAAAATAAGCAAGGCAGTGAGGGCCGGACGCACGAGGGGGGTTACCACGTGAAAGAGAATCTGGATCTCGTTAGCACCGTCAAGCTGGGCCGATTCGAGCAGCGCACGGGGGATATCGCGCATGAATCCCCGCATGAGGATGACGCCGAAGGGGACCTGCATGGCAATCTGGGGGAGAATTATCGCCCACAGCGTATTGATCAGTCCCGCCCCGCGCAGCGTATGAAACAGCGGAATCATGATCTGCTGGAAGGGAATGAGCACCCCGAGCAGGACCAGGGAAAACCAGAACGAATTTCCCTTGAAACGGAGAAAGGAGAACACGTAGGCAGCCAGGAGGATGACGAAGAGGGCGACGGCTACGGTCAAAGAGGCGACAATGATGCTGTTTTTATAGTATACGGCAAAGTTGCCGATCTCCCACGCCCGGGAATAGTTGCCGAACATCCACTCATCCGGCCAGGCGAGCGGCCCGTTTGAAACAATATCGGGCATGGTGCGCAGCGATGTGAAGATGAGAAACACCAGCGGGCCGAGGGTGATGAAGACGAAAAACCAGGCCGATATGCGGGAGTAGAGAACAAATCCAAGTGAATCCTTCATGGTCTTTCTCCCCTTCAGTCCCGGCCGCGTTCTCTGACCGCCACGAAAATCTTCGAGACAGCAAAGACCGCGAGAGTCAGCGATACGGTAACCGCGGTGGCGATTCCCATCCTGTTGTACCAGAAGCCCTGCATATAGGTGTACAGTGCGATAACGTAGGAGCTCTGCCCCGGTCCGCCCTTGGTCATGGCGTATACGATATCGAAGACCTTGAATGACCACATAAGCGTGAGCACCAGCACCGTCGTCATCGCCTCACGGATTCCCGGCAGGGTGATGTACCAGAACTGAACCCTGCGCGTCGCCCCGTCCACAATGGCAGCCTCGTACTGCTCAGTGTCGATGCTCTGCACGGCGGAGGCGAAGACCACGCAGCAGAAGCCGTAATGCACCCATATATTGACCACCGATATGGCGTAGATAACCGACTTGGGGTTGCCGAGCAGTCCGCTTGCTGCGATATGGCCAAGCCCGAGGGAGTTCAGGAGGCTCGTAATCGGCCCCATGACCGGATCGTAGATCCACTTCCAGATAATAGCCGCCACCACCATCGAGATGATCTGCGGCATGAAGTAGACAAGCTGATAAAACTTCGCCAGCTTGAGCCTGGCCCGGACAATGAGGTTGGCCTGAAAGAGGCCGATCCAAACCGGTATGGTCATGGAGATAAGCGTCCAGATCAGGTTGTTCTTAAGGGAAATCCAGTAGACTTCCTCACGGGTGATCATGTTCTTGTAATTCAGCAGCCCGACAAAGCGTTTGGGCCCGATCCCCTCCCACACGGTGAAGCTGATGTAAAAAGTCTGCAGGGCAGGTATGAAGACAAAGTAGAGAAACAGCCCCATAGCCGGGGCCAGGAGGCTGTAGGCTATCAGGTTCTCGCGCACTCTTCTTGCTGATCTCGTTGGTATGCTCACCCTCAGTTCCTTGTAAATAGCCGGCAGGGGCACGTTTGTCCGCCCCCCTGCCGGCCGGTCTGTGTGTCTTGAGGCCGTTAATTCTGGCGCGCCAGCGCCTCGGCCTTCAGCGTCTCATACTCATCCGTCAGACGTTCGAGATATCCCTCTGCGTCAATTTCTCCCATAGCCAGCCGGGCATTGAGAATCTGCATCGTGTTAAAGAGCCCCGGAGCCGCATTGTCGAGGAAGTACCCCATCTGCGCCCCCTCAGTGGCGTTAAGCGCCTCCATCTGCTGCGGGAATATCTTGGCATCAGGGGTGGGAAAGGTCATGGTTGTGACAAATCCGCCCTCTACCCAGACCTTGGTGGCTTCCTGGGTGAAGAAGGTGTCGATAAACGCCACCGCGGCAGGAAGCTTCTCATCAGGCAGGCTTGCTGCAATAGCCCAGCCGCTGTCAGCCGCGTCAACCAGCGTCGTCTGAAAATCGCGGCTCTTCTTCGGGAACGCGAATGCGCCGACATCGAGTCCGGCCTGGTTAAGCGGTTTCGCCGCAGAGGCGCCGGAGATGTAGATCGCAGTCTCCCCCCGGCCGAACAGCACGTTCAGGCTGTTGTGATCAACAGCGGCCAGCCCTTCGCGGAAATATCCGTTCTTCACCCACTCCTCTACCTGCTTCAGGGCAGCCAGCTGACCGGCGCGCATGGCAGGGGTAGTTTCCTCAAGATAGTACCATTTGGTAATATCCTCTATCGGGACCTGCCCGAAGAGCAAGCCGTCAGTATGCCACAGCATAGTCAGCGTACTCGCTTCAAACGGTATGTAGCCGGCGTTCTTGATCTTTGCCAGGACAGCGTTGAACTCATCAAAGGTCACCGGTATCTCGAGACCGAGCTCTTCGAAGATCTGCTTGTTGTACCATACCACCCGCGGGGCGCTGGCGTGGGGAACGCTGTAGATCTCTCCGGGACTCCTGCGGTTCTGGTACTCGATCGCACCCGGCTTGGCCTTGTCGTACCACCCCTTCAGCTCGGCAATGTCGGCAATATCCATCAGGTAGTCATAGCGGGTCAGCAGGTTCTGATTGGTATCATCAACATAGATGATATCAGGCGGGTCTCCCGAATCGAAAGCCAGCTTGTAGGCGGACGTGTAGTCCTCTACCGGGTTGTGGTTGACCGTGATATTCGGGTACTTCTCATTCAGAAGCGCAATCGTCTGGTCAACGAGTGAACGGCGCACCTCGGTGTGGTGCCAGGTCATCACATCAAGCTCGTAGCTGACGTCGGGGTCGACGGCAATACGTTCAGCAAGCGGACGGTCGTCAGCCTCTGCTGCTGTTTCGCTTACGCTTCCGGCTGCAAGGCCGAAGAGCATAAGGTTCACCATAAGAAGACACATGACTTTTTTCATAATCCCTCTCTCCTCTCTTTGGAAATAGTATCTGATACTCATGAGAAAATCGCTCCCTCATGACCGAAGCACTGTTTTTTACCTGACATTTCCGATACCGCGCTCAGCCACCTCCCAGCTGATTAATCCTCTGCTTGCCCGAATCGGACCTATATGATATTATTTAATTAACTTTATTAATTAATTATAAACCGGACTGCCGTCTTGTCAAGCATGAAGTGCGAGAATAGGTGAATTTTACTGTATCAGCGCAGCGGCAGAGGAAAAAATCGGGTTTTTTTGCCTGCCGGCAATACACATCCTTCGGTTATCTCCGTATACTGGAATACTTACCGGTGATTGAAGAAATGATTCTAGGGAGCTGCAGAGGATGTGCGGCAGTATCCCGGAAGGTGTGCTCCGTGAAACGTATGAAATCCTATGTCGCCTCCGATATCAAATCCATGAACCGCCGCAGTGTGTATGATTACATCAGCAGGAGGGAGAACCAGCCGGTCTCAAGCGCCGAGATTGCGAAGGCAACCCATATATCAGCCCCTACCGTGCTGAAAATTGTCGAGTTCTTCACCGAGAAGCGGCTGCTGGTGCGCCGCGGTCAGGATGAGGCGGTAAGAAACGATGTGGGGAGAAAACCTTTCCTGCTGAGCTTCAACCCTTCAGCCGCATACGCCGCAGGCATCAACTACAACGGGACCGTTATGGAGGCCTCTTTAGTGAACCTGCATTACATGAATACGGTCACGCTCAAGCGGGCGGTGAAAACCGATCTCCACACCTTCATCACCTGTACCATCCCCGAAGTGATTGAGGAGCTGATCGGGGAATCAGGATTCGATGCGGCGGCGCTGCTCGGCATCGCCATCGCCCTCCCCGCCGCGGTGGACAGCCGGGCGCTCTCCATCATCTCCAAAATTCCCGACCTTACCACCGATGACCGCCACCCCCTCAGCGAGAGCATCGGCATGCTCGCCTCCCGGTGCGGAACGAGGGTAAGCATAGAGAATGACGTCAATGCCGCCGCCTACTCGAGCTTCCGCATGAACGGGCTCGGTATCTCGGATGACCTTGCGTTTCTCTACATCGGTTCAGGCTGCGGGGCCGGAATTATCCTCAACGGCGTGCTGCGCAGGGGAGCATCAAACTCCTGCGGTGAAATAGGGTTTATGATCTTTGACCGGGACTTTACGACAAGCAGAACCTCCTACGGGTATTTTGAGTCCCTGTTCTCACCGGAGTATATTCTTGAGCGCTTCGGCATCGATATAGAGCGTATCGACTCCCGATGCGATGTATCACAGCTTGTGGAGCATGCTGCATCCCACGTGGCGATGGCTGTTGCCAATCTGACTGCAGCCCTCGACATCACCCGCTTCACCCTCGGAGGGCGGCTGCTCGGACTCCTTGAGCCGGCTATTATGCCGCGGATCGCCTACTACTGCAGCAAGTTCTGCCTGAACCCGCCGGCTCTCAGCTATGAAGCCGGTGAGTTCATTGTCGTAAACGGGGCGGCTTCGCTTATCATAGACAGCACGCTCAGCGAGTTTCTCAGCTGAGAGACAGACGGGAACGCTTATCGGTTCCTGCGGGGAGGAATACCATGCGCTATGCAGTAATCAAACTTGACGGGACGTATCAGGAGACCGGTTCTCCGGCGCTGGGGCTCAGCGCGCTCTCCTCGAAGCGGCAGCTGCGCTTTGACCATCTGCTTGAGACCGAGCAGAGGATTATGCGCCGTTCCGCGGTAAAGCGGGTGCTCTTTGTACGGGGCCCTGAATTTCAGACTCCGGTCTTCGGGGCTCTTGAGGAGATCCGGGCGCTCATGGCGCGCCTGGCAGATTCGGGACGTGAAGTCTGCTTCTATGCCCCCGAGTATGAGATGAGCGACTGCTATCTCGCTTCAGCCGCCTCAAAGCGGTACATCCACCCGCTCGGCACCCTTATGTTCCGGGGACTTGCCCGCTCAAAGCTCTTCTACCGGCAGGCCCTTGACGCCCGTCAGGTTGAGGTGACCGTCATCCGTCGTGAAACATACAAAAGCGCGGGAGATTCCCTCCGCTGCGACGCCTTTGATGAGCAGGACCGGGAGCAGTGGCAGCAGCTCCTTGATTCGCTCGTGAACCGCTGTCGGACGGTCGTCGTTGAAGCGAAGATGATGGATGAGCAGCTGGTCGGTACCCTGCTTGAGGGAACCTTTCTCTCTGCCGCCGAGGCGAAGGAGCGGGCAATCATTCACGAGGTTACCCTCCCCGACACCCTGAAGGAGAGCTGGAAGGAGGAGAAGCTCAAGCCCCTGAAACTGGGGAAACCGAAGGGAAAGTTCGGCCGGGGACGGGCTGAGACCGCCGTCTATTTCTTTGAGGGTGCGATTGTCGAGGGACGCAGCCGTATGAGTCCCCTGCTCGGATCGGCCCCCGGGGGGGGGGGGCCGGGGGGGGGGGGGGGCGCGGCCCAGAAGGAGAAAAAGGACAGGGA
>CAYSRK010000215.1:0-1794 GCA_964433385.1 uncultured Spirochaetales bacterium | reverse complement strand
TCTGTTCGTTCCAGAGCGAGGATTTAGGCCGATTTTGGTCAGAAGGCCCCCATTTTTCCTGTTTTCGCCTTGACGCCTCGGATCATTTTTCCTATCATTAACCTGGTCCAGTTGGGAAGGGTCTATCAGCAGGGTTCCTGCTGCATCACCGGGAACCCAGCACAGGTCGATATCCTCTCCTATCAGTCGCTGCAGCATGGACAGCAGGTCAGAGATCGCGGTATTTACATCAATGATCCTAGGTTCTGCAGCCTGCTGCCTTGCAAATGCAAGCAGCTGCTTAGTCAGCCCGGCTGAACGCTCTGCTGCACCATGTATTTCACGAAGTTCATTGAGCATTGGATCATCGTCGGCTATACGCTCCATGATCATATCGCTGTAGCCGAGGATTACGTTAAGCATGTTGTTGAAATCATGGGCAACCCCGCCGGCAAGTTTTCCGATGGCCTCCATTTTCTGTGACTGGGCGAGCTGCGCCTGAAGTTCAGCTTGTTTTTTTTCCGCCTGTTTCCTCTCGGTAATGTCTATACTCACACCGATGTTTCCCTTGTAGATCCCATGTTCATCAATAACTGGGTGTGCTTTAAACAACGCTGGAAACTTCTCACCGTTTTTCCGGATGAGCATGGATTCTCCAGAAAACTCCCGGTGCTTTTCAGCCATGGGTTTAAGGATCTCTGGAAACTGCTTCACCTCTTCAGGGGTATGAAGGATTCCCACGGGTTTTCCCAGCACTTCCGCTTTTGCATACCCGAATATCTTTTCTGCTCCAGGACTGAAGTCGAGAATCCGGGGATTCTGCATATCGGCATCGGTGGTAATAAATGATACTGCCTCAGCATACCGGAGTATATCTGTAAGCTGCTTCTCCCTGTCACGGATTTCTTTCCAGGCAAGTTCCAGCTCAGCGTTCTTCTGTTCAATTTCCTCAATATACCGTTCCCGTTCCTTCGAGGTGCGTGCTTCGACAATTGACAGAGCAGACTGGGCGGCGAGAATCCGGCATACCTCAATAATCTCCCCGGTGAACTCGAACACTTCTCCGACGCTGCAGGGTATCATGACCCCGATGCACTTGCCCTTATAGACAAGGGGTATGTAGAGAATTGAACGAAGTCCCCGCAATTCACAGACCTCCTTTTCCGCGTCAGTTAGTTCAGCTTGCTTCGAGTCTCTCAGTATTACCGGGGTCATTTCAGTCACTGCTTTCATAATATGGGGATGATCCTTGATATCTGCAATACGCAAGTCCTCAGGAAAACCTTCAGGCAGGGGAGGGAATGCAGATTCCAATCGAAGCTTGTCATCCTGGATAAGGTAGATAGCAGCGGATTTCATGTCCGTCAGTTTTGCAATGCCGTTAACAATTTCCTGGGAAAGCATTGATGAACCCCTATGCTCTGCAATAGTGCTGCTGATCTCAAGCAGGAGAGACATGCGGGCGTTCTGACGTTCCAAGGTACCAATTTTTTGCCTCTTTTCAGTAACATCCTCAATAAAGGCGGCAACATATCCCGGTTCATCACAGAAGGCTTTTACTTCAAACCAGGAGGCTAGGGCAGAAGAGTAATGATCAATAGTAATAATGTCGTCAGTCGCTCTGCTCATTTTCCTGATCAAAGCAGCTTCGTCTTTCCCGACACCGGGGAACACCTCAGATGCCCGTTTCCCGATAACCTCATCTCGTTTGAGCCCGGTAACCCGCTCAAAGGCACTATTGAGCTGCAGGAAGACTACGTCTACGGGGTTGCCTTCCGCATCGGTGATCAGTTTGTACTTGGCATACGCTTGGGG
>CAYSRK010000214.1:0-4482 GCA_964433385.1 uncultured Spirochaetales bacterium | reverse complement strand
CACCGCCAGCTCGCTCATGACCGAAGATCATGTGATTACCGATAAAGCTCTCCTGCGGGAGGTTCCTCCCGACATCCTCCTGACTAACTACAAGATGCTTGATCTGCTGCTGATCAGGCAGGAAGACAGCGCTATCTGGAAGGATAACTCCACCGGAGCCCTCAAATATCTGGCAGTCGATGAGCTGCACACCTTTGACGGAGCTCAGGGAACCGATTTAGCCTGCCTGATCCGCCGCCTCAAACACCGTCTGGGAACCCCTCCTGGTCATCTCTGCTGCATCGGTACCTCCGCGACCATCGGCGGATCGGAGGAACGCGAACCCCTGCGCGCCTATGCCCAGGCAATGTTCCAGGAGTTTTTCGATGCCGATTCAATTATTATCGAAGAAAACCAGAGTCCGGCAGTATTCCTGCAGGATGAGGAGATCCTCTACGAAGGAATCTCCGGTGCCAATCCTGCAGTGCTCAATATCAACAGCTATACCCGGGCAGAAGCCTACATAGCGGCTCAGGCGCAGCTCTGGTTCGGGATGAAAGTGAAGAACGCTGCCAGCACAGCATGGCGAAAACAGCTCTCTGGATTTCTCAAGCACCATGACATCTTTCAGCAGTTCCTCATCCAGCTTAACGGCCGAATACTGACTGAAGAGGAGCTGACCGCTGTTCTGGGAAGAATCCTCGGGGAAGAGACAGAACCCGATTACCTCAGGCAGCTTGCCCTCAGCCTCATCTCACTGGTCACCTGGGCACGAGATCCCGATCAGGAGAAGGAAGCACCCTTCCTCCACATCAGGTATCAGTTGTGGCTGCGCGAAATGCGGCGCATGGTTTCTGAGGTGTCAATGAAGCCGCATCTGGAGTTCTACGATGATCTCCACCCGGAGCCAGGCCGACAATATCTGCCGGTAATCTACTGCAACGAATGCGGGGCAGCGGGGTGGGGAGCTGTGCGGAGGGAAAGCGAAAACCACTATCAGGGGGAGCTGGAGCGCTTCTACAATGCCTTTTTCGGCTACAGCAAAGACACCTACTACCTCTATCCAAGGGAACAGGCGCACAGCGAATGGGGAAGTGAAGATACCGTACAACTGCTCTGCCCCGAGTGCCTTGGAATCGAAGCCTTCCACAACCAGCAGCAGTGCAGCTTCTGCGGTCACACCGGCCTTATAACTGTGCAGGTTCACAACCCCCGGGTGACAACAAAAGAACGCACCTACGGGACCCACGACTGTCCCTTCTGCGGAGGACACAACAGCCTCACCATCGCCGGCCGCCGGTCCTCAAGCCTGATCAGTGTCGCACTGTCTCAGCTCTTTGCCTCCTCCTTCAATGACGATAAAAAGGTCCTCACCTTCTCCGACTCGGTGCAGGATGCTTCCCACCGGGCTGGTTTTTTTGCCGCCCGGACCTGGCGATTCAATTTTCGTACAGCCCTCAAGCAGTTCCTCGATGCCCGTGGTATTCCCCTTTCTCTCTTAGAAGCCGGAATCGAATTCAGCAGATGGTGGTCCCGTCGCTGGGAAGATGTGTCGGAGCATGAAAAATATCTGGCCACCTTTACCCCGCCTGACATGGAATGGCTCCATGAGTTCAGGAAATTTCAAAAGGAGGGGATAACCCGAAGCACCAGGGATCTGAAGAACCTCGTCGATCAGCGTCTGAGCTGGGAGATAACCAGTGAATTCGGTTTCAGTGCTCTTATTGGACGAACGCTCGAAAAGACTGCATCAGCGACAGCCGCATTTCCCCTGGATCTGATTGAAGCAGCAGCTGTTCAGATTCAGCGGATTATTGAAGAAGAGATTGAGGGCATAACAATCCCTGCCTCTGTAATCACAAGGTACCTGATCGGTCTGCTTACCGGTATGAAGCTTAAAGGAGCTGTTGACCATCCTTCCCTCAAACGCTACATCGAATCCTCCTGCAATCCCTATCTCTTCAGCAATGTCGGGGGAAACGAACTCTACATGCCACGCATGGGGTCTACATCCCGTCTCCCTGAATTCTTCACTATCAGCGGCGGATCAACCCGGCAGACAAACCTGATCAGTCGCAGCAGTACCCCGACCTGGAATCAGGATTGGCTGCACAAAACACTCGCGGGTGCGGATCACCGGATAGCTGCCTATGAGGAGCAGGTTGTCAGCCGGGTCATCTCTGTGCTGAAGCAGCACCAGCTGCTGCTCAGCCGCTATGGAAAGCACAATGAGGAACTGCTCTCCCTGAACCCGGAGCATCTGCAGCTGTGCACCGCAGCAACGGTTGTCAGCTGTACGGTATGCAGCCACACCCTGACTATACCGAAAGCCGATGAGTCAGTCTGGATAGACATGCCCTGTCAGCGTTACGGCTGCAGCGGCAGGTATCAGCAGGCCGTAGTGCAGGAAGACTACTACCGCCGCCTCTATGAGACTGGAGACATCGAGCGGATCTTCTCGAAAGAGCATACCGGACTGCTGAGCCGGAGTGTGCGGGAGGAGATTGAGCATCAGTTTATAACTCACCAGCGGCCGACTGATCCCAACGTTCTTTCCTGTACCCCGACCCTGGAAATGGGCATTAATATCGGGGACCTTTCGTCTGCCGTTCTCTGCAGCGTTCCCCCAAGTCAGGCCCAGTACCTGCAGCGGATAGGCAGGACGGGAAGAAAAGACGGCAATTCATTCATTCTCACCGTGGCCGAGGGAGCCCCGCACGATCAGTTTTTCTTCTCCCAGCCGTTTGATATGATCAGCGGAACCGTTCCCGCTCCCTATATTTACCTCAATGCCCCGGCAGTTCTTGAGCGGCAGTTTGTGGCCTTCTGTTTCGATGTGTGGATCGCTTCTTCCGATACCGTCATGAAAGTACCCCGAATGATGGAAGAGATTCTGAATGCCGTTGAACACACCAACACCAGCGCCTTTCCCTATACCTTCTTTTCCTTTATCAGCCTGCACCGCCATGACCTGCTCGAATCCTTTATCACTCTCTTTGCCGCGGAACTTGATGTACATGCCGAAGCCTACCTGCGCAGCTTTGTTCTCGGGAATGAGCGGGAGATCCTCTCACTTGAAGATAAACTCCTGTCGACAATCCATAAGCTGAAAACCGATCAGGACGGACTGATCGCCCGCTGGAAGCAGTATGGAAAAGCGGTAAGGGAGATGAAGAAAAAAGCCGGCAAAGGGGATAAGAACTACGATGACGATCTGCAGCATATGATTCAGGAACGTTCAGCCCTGCATTCGTTTATCAAGCGCAATAAAAAGAAGCAAACCTATAACTTCCTTACCGATGAAGGATATCTGCCCAATTACGCCTTTCCCGAAGCCGGAGTGCTGTTACGTTCGATCATCCTCTACAAAAAATCCGTACCCGACGCTCATGGTAAATATCGAAAGGAGACCTTCGAGTACGAACGGCCGGCACGATCAGCCATCCGTGAGCTAGCTCCCGACAACACCTTTTATGCCGAAGGACGGAAGGTGGTTATCGACCAGATTGATATCACCGCATCGGAAGTTACTCAGTGGCATCTCTGTGACCAGTGCAGCTACGCCGTACCCGAAGCCACAATGCAGGCGGTAAAAACCTGCCCCCGCTGCGGCAGCCCCATGTGGGCCGATGTATCAAGAACCCGCTCCATGATCCGTCTGTCTCAGGTCTATGCAACCACGCTCGAACGTGAGAGCCGTACCTTCGATGAATCAGAAACCCGGGAACCGTTGTTCTACAATCAGCATGTTCTTGTTGATGTTGACCGTGACCAGATCCTTGAATCGTGGCAGCTTGTGCACGAGCAGCTGCCCTTCGGGTTTGAGTTCATCAAGCAGACAGCTTACCGGGAGATTAACTTTGGACCGTTGCGCAATAATCAGGATACGATGATCATTGACGGAAAGGAGATTGAGATCACCGGCTTCACCGTCTGTAAAGAGTGCGGCAAAGTTCAGAACAGCAACGGAAATCACGAAAACAACAAGCCTCAGCATGCAGTGACCTGCTCCCATTTTCGGGCTCACACCCCGCCTCCGCCTGAAGCCTACTATAAGGGTATTTTTCTCTACCGGGATTTCAGCTCGGAATCGATCCGTATCCTTCTGCCCGTAACTGCGCTCACCGATGAACGGTCCATCGAGTCCCTAATAGCGGCCCTGTTCCTCGGGCTGAAAAAGAAGTTCGGGAATATCGATCATATCTCATCTACTCTTGTCTCATCACCGGTGGAGGGCGGAGGAGACCGCCGCAGCTATCTCTTACTTTTCGATACGGTTCCCGGCGGAACCGGGTATCTGAAACAGTTAATGAAGCGGCCTGAGGAGATGATAGATGTACTCCAGCGTTCTCTGGATACAATGCGTTCCTGCACCTGCACAACCACCGATAAGGACGGCTGCTACCGCTGTTTGCTGGCTTATCGCAGGAGTCGGAAGCAGAACCTGACTTCACGCAGCCTGGCCGTGGAGATTATCAGCACGCTGCTCAGAGGGTACACCGA
>CAYSRK010000213.1:0-7772 GCA_964433385.1 uncultured Spirochaetales bacterium | reverse complement strand
CTGTTGTTTTGCGATTACAAATCATAGGCGTTTCCGCTCTCTTTTTCTACTTTTTACACGCTGAAAATTTCAGACCCAAATTTTTTAATTTAATTGGTTATTCGGATGAAAAAAACAGGCTTCACCAGGCAGTCAGCCGAAATGCGCTAGTTGGTGAGGCTGCCTTCAGGATCATGCTGATCTGCAACCATACACAGGAGTATCCCATGTCTCAGAAAACCCTCTCATACCTGCTGGTCACCCCCTACACCATCGCAAAAAGCAGAACCGGCGGCGTTATTGCCCGCCTTCTCTCGCGGGTGGACCTTGAACTAGTCGGGGCCCAGATGTTCGCCCCCACCGCGGAGTTTGCCGCGGCCTACGCCGAAACTGTGCTTTCCACCTACGAGGGTGACAGCGTTAAAGGCGCCAAGACTCTGCAGAAGTACATTCTCAATGCATTCTCTCCCAGCGGCGGGCGTCGGCACCGGGTCCTGCTTCTGCTCTTCAGGGGAGAGAATCCCTGTGAGAAGCTCTCGGCCGTAGCCGGTCCGCTCTACAAGGAGGAGTTCAATGTCGATCAGCTTACCGGTGAGACCATCCGGGATACCTACGCTGATTTTGTCACCTCTCACGATGATCCGGAAAAAATACTCTACTACGAACCGGCTGTCCTGACGCCGCGCAGTCCGATCACCGCCCGGCTTCACCTGCAGATGATAGCTGACTTTATTGAAGGCCGGGAGACGATCATCAACAACATGGTCTACCCGGATCCGAGTGAAATAGAACGGACCCTCGTTATCATCAAGCCGGACAACTGGCGCTTCGCCAGCTCCAAACCCGGAACGATTATCGACATGTTCAGCCGTACCGGTCTGCGGATTATCAGCACCAAAGTGCAGAGAATGAGCATGGCCCAGGCGCTGAGGTTCTACGGGGAAGTGGAGGAGGTGCTTATCAGGAAGCTCTCCCCAATGTATACCGAACGGGCGAAGAAGCTGCTCGAGTCGGAGTTTTCCGTGACCATCACTCCTGAGACGGAACAGGATCTTGCAGCATCCGTGGGAAAGGAACTCGCCCGTGACCAGTTCTACCAGATAATCGAGTTTATGACCGGTTACCGACCTGATTCCTGTCCCCCCGAGTTAGTCGACAAACCCGGCAAGGTGACCAGCATGGTCCTCATCTACGAGGGGAAAGACGCTGTGAATAAAATCAGGGAGGTTCTCGGTCCCACTGATCCGACCAAAGCCCCGGGCGGCACGATACGGCGTGAATTCGGGCAGAATGTCATGGTCAATACCGCACACGCCTCCGACTCGGCTGAGAATGCTCTGCGGGAGATGGAAGTGGTGGAAATTTCCCGTAACAATTGCCTGAATAGTATCCGGGAACACCTGGAGAAGGATCTTATCTAGCATCACCCGAAAAGCTTATCGCGCGCGCATGCTGAACTCGCAGCCGCAGTAGTCCTGCCGGTAAAGGTTCAGTTCGCGCGACAGCTGCACGCTTCGCGCAAAGCCGTTTTTTTTCTTGAAGTTTTCCTCGAGGAAACCGCCGAGCTCTCTTGCAATAGAGAAGATCAGGGGACTGTTTTTGTGGGGACTCAGGGTCAGGGTGGTGGTGAACTGCTCTATGCCCAGTTCGTCTGCTTTCCTGCGGGCGCGGGAGAGATTAAAGGCGAAGCAGAGCCTGCACCGCTTTCCCCCTTCCGGTTCATCCTCATAGCCGCGAACCGCCTCAAGCCAGGCCTCATGGTCCCAGGTGTCGACGCAGACCGGCATCCGGTACCGGGATGCCAGCTTCTCGAGCTGTTCCAGGCGTCTGAGGTACTCTTCATAGGGGTATATGTTGGAATTGGAGTAAAAAAGGAGCACATCTTTGTGCTGCTCAGCAAGCCGAAGCGCCGAGGGAGCTGCACAGGGCGCGCAGCAGGCATGAAGCAGCACCCTGCTGCGGGACCCTGCAGTGTTATCTAAGTTCTCATACTGCTCCTGTACGCACATTCTCTTCATTGCAGAAAGATCTTACCGGTTCCCGGCTCATTATGCAACCGACGCCGGGCCCTGCAGCGCGGGCGCCTACGCCGGGCCCTGCAGCTCCGGCGCCAGGTCCAGTCTTGCAGTTTACTGCGGAATCAGGGTATAGTCCTAGCGATATGGAAACCTACGACGTGCTGCTGATCGGCTCAGGGCCAGCCGGTATGGGGGCGGCATTTGAACTGGCCGCGCACCCGGGTAAACGGTCGATACTCATGCTGGATTCCCAGCCGTACTCTACCGGCGGCATGCGTAATGACTGCAAGATGAATTTCACCTTTCCTATCGGATTTCCCCTCGAGTACTGGGATGAACAGACGGCTCAGCGCTACCTGGAAAAGGTGGCTGAGTTCCTCAAACCCGACATTCTTGCCAAGCATCAGCTTGACGTCTACCAGAAACGGGCGCGCCGCCTCGACGTGAACCTCATAGAGATCGAACAGACCCACCTCGGTACTGACGGAGGACTGCTGCTGATTAAAAAACTCCAGTCACAGCTGAAGGAAGCGGGCGTCGAGCTCTCCCTCGGAGAGACGATGACGGAGGTTGATCCGGTAAGCCGTACCGTCACGACAGACGGACGGCGCATCGGGTACCGCACACTCCTCATCGCTCCCGGCCGCAAGGGGTTCCGGTTCCTGCAGCAGATCATGGATTCTCTGCGTGTTCCCTACATAGACAATATCGTGGATATCGGGATCCGGATAGAGACGCGCCTCGCGTACTACCCCATTGTCCGGGACTACTACGATCCCAAGTTCCATTTTCCCGAGAAAGTCAGGACGTTCTGCACCAACAGCGGGAATGCCCACGTGGTAAAGGAAAACTATACAACAGCCCGGGGGGAGCCGTACTGCTCGGTCAACGGCCATGCCTACTCTGTCGGGCACGGAAAGGAGAACGGGCTGGTGAACTTCGCCATGCTGCAGACAGTCGGGCTGACTGCCCCGCTCGCGAGCGGGCAGCTCTTTGCCGAAAACCTCGGGCTTCAGGCGATGCTTATGGGAGGCGGTAAACCCCTGATGCAGCGGGTGGGGGACTTCCGTCTGGGCACAAGATCGAAGGAGGCGAGCTTCAACAATGACCTCTACGATTTCATGCCGAGCCTCAGAGCCTGCTGTCCGGGGGATATCAGTCTCGCCATGCCGGCGAGAATCCTGCGGGCAATCTGGAAGGCGATGAAAAAACTGGACACCATCGTACCGGGGGTGCTTCACCCCTCGACTATCATGTATTATCCTGAGATCAAGCTCTACGCGAACAAACCGGCTTACCTTGACGGGAACTTTCGGGTTGCAGACGGGATTTTCTTCGCCGGTGACGGGGCCGGTACGAGCCGCGGAATCACTGCCGCCTGGGCCAGCGGCATCAGGGCAGCCGAAGGTATGGCCGCCTGTCTCTGATCAGGCACGGACCTCTCAGAGTCTGACGCCGGCAAACTCCTCTTTCCTGCCCGGACAGTGTTCGCGTTCACAGAGACTGCAGCTGGTAAAACTCTTCTCAGATTCGAAGAAAAGACCGGCAATGGTTTTGTTCGGAACCATCAGCGAGCTTTCGGTGAGCCTGACTCCGGCCGGGTTTCCCCCGCCGAGCAGGGAAAAAATGCCGGAAAGCTGCTCTACAGGCCAGATGTCGACATTGCCGGAACCTGGGTTTACGCTGTTGAGCGTACCGATGCCGTAGGTCTCCTTCAGGTACTGCACGGTATGAAGGCGGGCGGCCCCTAGAGCCATAGTCTTGACCGTGTCGAGCCAGAACGGGGCAAGCATATCCAGCTGCTTCAGGTCGTACTGCTCCATTTCGTTTCCGCAGGTAATGATATAAGGGAAAATCCGGTGAACTCCGTTGAGCTCCCTGAGCACCTTTGCGCAGAATGAGACCGAATCAGCGGTAACAGCGGTGCAGTCACCCCGCTCTGCCCGCTCTTCGATATAGGAGATTCTGCAGATGCTCCTCGGCACGAGAGCTTCGGCTGCCGCAGCAAAGAGTCTGCGTGCTTCATCCTCCGCTTCAGGACAGGCATCAAGGCGAATCAGCCGGGCAAAGGTCTCAAACGAGGGGCTGAAGGGGGCTGTCAGTCCAATTAAGGGTGAACGCATCTGATCCGCCTTACTGCTGTTTTGTGATAAAAGCTCCGATTCCTGCTGAACTCTTCCAGCTGTCGAGCAGGGTGTCGGGTTCGCGGCTGTCGCCGGGGAATATCATAACCAGGCCGGGAGTTCGGGCTTCTTCCGCTGTTTCATCCGCCAAAGCAATACTGACCGTATCTCCGACGCAGTCGACGGCAAGCAGTCCCGCATCGGAGGACTGCAGGTACCCCTTGATGCGGTAGCAGATATGAGAGAAATGGGTGATGAAGGTCTCAGCTCCCTCCCGTTTCACCGCTGCGGCGGGAACCAGCTTCACCGGGACAGGCCGTCCCTGCGGTCCCCACCCGGCAAATTCAACCGGCTTACCTGCTGATTCCGCTTCCCCGTTCGGCGGGAGCGGCCGGCATTCCTCAAGGAAATCGGCGTCTACGATGCCGTATTCGGTAAGCCTGACAGGAGCCCCGGGCCGTATCTCGCGGATGTCGGCCATAATCTCGGCAATCTCCTGCTCACTCGCCAGATCAGTCTTGTTGATCAGAAAGCGATCGCTGAAGGCGGCCTGCTCGACGACGGCGGATAGAGTTTTGCTCAAAATGAGGTAGCGGGATGCATCTATGATGCAGATCATGCCGCGATATTCGAAAGCACCCTTCGATTCCCGGTCGGCGTAGGTCATGATCTCCATAAGAGGAGCAGGCTTCGCCAGGCCTGATGCCTCGACAAAGAGCACATCAACATCGAGACCCGCGTAGGCGGCAATGGAGTTGACGAAGGAACCGGAGAGGCAGCTGCAGAAGATCTGACCGCCGTTGAGCTCGGTCGTCACGATCCCGTCTCTTACGGGAATGCGGGAGCTGTCGACCCCGAGGTCGCCGAACTCATTGATGATCACTCCCGCTTTTTTATCCCGGTACAGGGCGAGCAGGTTCTGCAGCAGCGTCGTCTTTCCCGAGCCGAGAAAACCGGCTATCAGGAAGAGCGGGATCCTGCCGCCGTTCGTATCCTGGTTCTGTTTCATTTCATTGCTTCCGCTATCTTGGCAACCAGTTCATCCCGCGAGGGGATAAGCGAGGAGTACTCAAGCTTTCCGTTGATGTAGATGCTCGGAAGCTGCTTGACGCCCATGGCGCCGCACCGGGCAATATTTTCCGGGGTGGTGTACTTGTACTCGACAAGGTCGACTGTGTCTCCGAACTGCGAGGCCGCATCGACAGCCGAGGCGAGCATATAGGTGCAGGCTGCGCAGGTTGCGGAGTCGAGGGTGAATACTTCGATCAGCGGCTGCTTGAGATTTTCGTAGTCAGGCAGGTCTCCGGTGAACTCAAGTCCGACCGATTCGTAGTTTTTAATCATCTCCCGGACAAGCTCAGTCTCGTGCACTGCCTGCTCGACGGCAATCGTATTCTCAATCGGAATATCGTAGGGCATATCGCACCCCGGCGCGATTATGAGATGTTCGGTGTTTCCCAGCGAGTCAATGAGATCGACTACGGATTTCATGTTGTCCTGCTGGTTGCCGAACAGCATGACGGAGGTCAGCGGAATATTGCCGCCGATGGTGATTCCATACCTGTCGGTGATCTCTTTTGCTCCGGCGAGGGAGACATTTTCATCGACGGATATACTGTCCGGTTTCGTCAGGCACATCGGTTCGATGTTCTTCGTTGCATTTCCGCAGACGAAAAAGGAGGAAAAGGCCCCGGCTTCCCTGATGGCGGTAAACAGCGCTGAGAAAGGTTCGTGCATGAACTCGGCGAAGTGGTTGGGGGAGATCTGCGAGATCAGCGGGTCTACTACGGCTATCACATCAGCACCGGCCTCAATCATGTACGCGGCGAACCGCGTCCCGATTTCGAGGGTGTAGCTCATCACTTTCGTCACGTAATCGGGATCAAGGATCATATCCATGAAGAGGTTGGTACCCCGCAGGTGCGAGGCGAGGGTGAACGGGCCGGTTATAAGCCCATAGAGCGCCGTCGTCTCACCGACTTCCCGCTTCATCCTCCGAATCGCCTCGAGTTCCATGGCGAGCCGCCCCTCATCGGGACCCGGCACGAGGGTCGGAATTTCTGCGGTATTAGCAAGGGGGTGCGAGGAGACAGTAGGGGGACCGTTATCTGACCAGACGAGGTCGCAGCCGAGTATTTCAGCTTCGATCTGGAGGTCGAACATCACCGGCTGGCCGTCGGGGATGTACATTTTATTTACTTCGAGCAGGGATTCAACGAGCTTGTCGACGTCCTTCGACACTTCCATAGCGGAGAAGCCCTTCAGCTTGCCCGCATGAACACCGGCAAACGGCACCCAGGGAGTTTTATCAAGTTTCCCGCTCTGACCGCTCAGTACGGCGGTGATTCTCTCTTTACCTGTCATATCTTCTCTTCCTTTGTATCAGCGGCTCGGCCGCTTTCCCTGAGATGCCGGCCGGGCACGGCCGAGCCATGCCCGAAAACCCGTTAATCCAACAAGCGGCAGCTGTGCTGCCCTATGCGGTGCAGATTTCAACTGCCTTGTCCGCCGCAGATGCTGCGTCGGGGGAGTAGAAATCAGCCCCTATGTTCTTGCAGTAGGAGTCAGTTACCGGAGCGCCGCCGATCATGATCTTGACTTTGTCACGGATACCGGCGTTGGCTGCCTCTTTCACTACTTCCTGCATCGCTGTCATGGTGGTGGTAAGGAGGGCGGAGCAGGCGATAATGTCGGCGCTGTTCTCGGATGCGGTCTGGACAAACTTCTGGGGTGAAACGTCGGTACCGAGGTCGATGACGTTCATGCCCTTGCCTTCGAGCATCATGGCTACGAGGTTCTTTCCGATATCGTGCAGGTCGCCCTTCACCGTTCCGATAACCACAGTTCCTCTGGCCTTCACACCGGCGTCGACAAGAAAGGGTTTAAGCAGCACTGTGCCGGCGTTCATTGCTCTGGCGGCGATCAGTACTTCCGGAACGAAAATTTCGTTCTTCTTGAACTTCTCACCAACTACTGCCATTCCGCTCATCAGACCCTCTTCAAGTATCTGCTGTGCGCCGAGTCCCTCATCAAGGGCTGCCTGAACCAGTTCCTTCACTTCTTTTGCTCTTCCCTTCTGCAGAAATTCAGAAAGAGCCTGCATGTCTGCCATACACGTTCTCCTCTCTGCCTGAAGCTCAATCCTCGAAGCTGTGCAGTAGTATTTTTTTCAGCGGTAGCCTGGCTGCTCATCGGTCAAGTCTGACCGGTGATACACAGTGACGGGATCGCGGAAGAATCTCACTTCCTTCCCCGCTGGATAAGTGTGAGCAAACCATAGCTGATTACGCAACTCTAGTCTGGTACATTCTTTCGGTTAATTGTACTTTTTTTTCGAAATGAAAGAGCTGCAGTTTCAGTCCTGCCCGAGATAGGTTCCGCCTCTGCCAGAATGTTCCCGGTACCGTCCGGGGGAGATGCCGGCAATATTCTTGAATACGCGGGAGAAGTAGCTCTGGTCCTCGAATCCGACGAGACCGGCTATTTCTACGAGGGTGCAGGGAGTGGTCCGCAGCAGGGTCTTGGCATGATCAACCCTGATGCGGTTGATGTAGTGGGTGAAGCTGCAGTTCATCTCTTCCTTGAAGATCTTGCTGAAGTAGGCCGGGCTGAGGCCGGCATGTTCCGCCGCCTCCTCAAGGGTGATCTTCTC
>CAYSRK010000212.1:0-2910 GCA_964433385.1 uncultured Spirochaetales bacterium | reverse complement strand
GGGGGCTTGCCCAGTGCATACCGCTGACCGACTTCAGCCTCGGGCTCACCGGCGATATCGACGCGATAACCAACGCCCATAACCTTGCCATGGTGGCGCTGACCAGCCGTCTGCAGCACGAGTTCAACTACACCGACTCCTTCCTGGCCAAGAAGAATCTCACCCGGCTCGATATCGATCCGAATAATGTCGCTATCGGGTGGGCCATCGACTTCAGCGCCCAGGCCTTGCGAGAGATCATTATCGGGATCGGCGGGGAAAAGGACGGGTTCATGATGAAAAGCGGCTTCCAGATAACCGTCTCCTCGGAGATCATGGCTATTCTCGCCGTCGCTTCAGACCTTGCCGATATGCGCCGCCGCCTTGACAGGATGGTAGTCGCCTACTCGAAGCGGGGCAAGCCGGTCACCGCCGGAGACCTCGAGGTTGCCGGGGCCATGACAGCCATCATGGCGAAGGCGATCAATCCCAACCTTATGCAGACGCTCGAAGGGCAGCCGGTGCTGGTGCACGCAGGACCCTTTGCAAACATTGCTATCGGCCAGTCGTCGATCATAGCCGACAAGGTCGGGCTCAAGCTTGCCGACTACCACGTGACAGAGAGCGGTTTCGGGGCTGACATCGGCTTTGAGAAGTTCTGGAACCTTAAATCCCGCTTCAGCGGTCTTGTACCCGACTGTTCCGTGATAGTGGCAACCGTACGGGCTTTGAAGATGCACGGAGGCGGTCCGGAGGTCGTACCGGGCAAGCCCCTTGATCCGGTGTACTCCTCTTCCGCCCCCGAACTGGTCGAACGGGGTATCGACAATCTGCTCGCCCATATCGAGACAGTGAAAAAGAGCGGTATTCCGCCTGTAGTCTGCATCAACCACTTCTACACCGATACCGATGAGGAGGTGGCCGTTATCAGGAAGGCTGCCGAGTCAGTCGGGGTCAGAGTTGCCGTAAGCCGCCACTGGGAGAAGGGCGGAGCGGGGGCAGCCGACCTTGCCCGTGCAGTCCGGGATGCCTGTGAGGATAAGAAGGAGTTTCGTTTTCTCTACGACGACGATACCCCGATACGGGAGCGTATCCGCCGGATTGCCGTTGAAGTCTACGGTGCTGACGGGGTTTCCTACTCTCCTGAGGCTGAGGCGAAGATAAAGAAGCTTGAAACGCTGCCCGAGTCAAAGGAGCTTGGCACCTGCATGGTCAAGACGCAGCTCAGTCTCTCGCATGATCCGACGGTTAAGGGACGCCCGAAGGGCTGGGTGCTTCCGATCCGTGATATTCTTGAGTATCAGGGAGCAGGCTTCCTCGTTCCTGTAGCCGGCGATATCAAGCTTATGCCGGGAACGGCTTCAAACCCGTCGTTCAGGAACATCGATGTCGATGTCGAAACCGGACGGGTGACCGGGCTCTTTTAAACCCGGCCGAAAAAATCTTTCAGGGAGGTGGTGATTATGAAGCCGTACAGAATAGGGGTTCTCGGACTCGGAGATATCAGCGATGTCTATATCAGCAACCTGCAGCAGTACCCGATCGTTGAGGTGACAGCCTGCGCCGCCAGGAATCTCGAAAGGGCGCAGGCCAAAGCCCGAAAGCACGGTATCCCCAAGGTATACGCAACGGGCGCTGAACTGTGCGCCGATCCCGATATCGATATCATTCTCAACCTCACCACTCCCGCCGTTCATGGACAGCTCAACCTGCTCGCCCTTGAGGCGGGCAAGCATCTCTACACGGAAAAGCCGCTTGCGCCCACGCTGAAGGAGGCAAAACGGATCATGGAGGAGGCTGAGAGGAGGAATCTCTCTGTCGGAAGCGCCCCCGATACCTGGATGGGGGGAAGGCTGCAGACCTGCCGCAGCCTGATAGATGAGGGAACCATCGGCTCGGTCATAGCGGCCAGCGCTTTCGTGGTCAGTCACGGCCACGAGTGGCATCACCCTAATCCCGATTTTTTCTACCAGCCCGGCGGCGGTCCCCTCCTCGATATCGGGCCCTACTATATCACCGCCCTGATCTCCCTGCTCGGACCTGCGGTGAGGTGCAGCGCCATGGCTGCCCGCGGATTCTCTTCACGTACCATTGAAACCCTGCCGCGCAGGGGGGAGAAGATAGATGTCGAAGTGGATACCCACATAACCGGCACCATCGAATTTGCCGGCGGCGCAGTAGTCACCCTGATCGCGAGCTTTGATGTCTGGGACTCCGAGCTGCCGCGCATGGAGTTCTACGGAACCAAAGGAACTGTCTGTCTGCGGGATATTGATCCGCTCGACGGTCCCAATCTATTCGGAGGTCCTGTGCTGCTGCGGACCAGAGAGAATTACCGGTGGCAGACCCTGCCAAGACCGCAGGAGCTCCCCCCCTGGACAGAGGTGCCGACGGTGCACCGGTTCAACGAGCTGAGCCACAGGAAAAACAGCCGGGGAATCGGGCTCGTCGATATGGCTTACGCCCTGAAAAACGGACGCAAACCCCGCAGTTCGGGGGCCATGGCCTACCACGCTCTCGAGATTATGGAAGGAATGCTCGTTTCAGCTGAAACAGGAAGCATGTACCGGATCAGCAGCACGTTCGACCGGCCTGAGCCGGTACCGACAGACTTTCCCGACAGTGAAGGTTAAATGCCGTAATCACTGACAGCTGAGCAGACGAAAAACAGCCGGATGGACAACTGCCCCTCCGGCTGTTTTATATTCTATCAGCGATTCGACTTTATCAGATGCCGGTCTGCTTCCTGATATAATCCCTGCCCTTAAGTGCATAGATGAAGGGATTGGCCTTGGCAGGGTCCTGCTCGGCCTCGACTACCATCCACCCCTCGTACCCCGATTCCTCAAGGACGCCAAATATGGCGGGGAAGGTGATGTCTCCGTCGCCGGGGGCGGGGGAGAATCCCCGTCGGGCGGGAACCAGGGAGGG
>CAYSRK010000211.1:0-4254 GCA_964433385.1 uncultured Spirochaetales bacterium | reverse complement strand
GGCTTCTGCGCAGCCGGTACGTGACGCGGTCGCGGTTTTTGCCCGGCTCCTGCAGGAGTTCGAGGCCCTCGTTATCTCGTTTCAGTGAGGACGGGGGGCGTTTTTTCACCCTTTTTCCGCCTTATGTAATTGACTAAGGAACCGGAATAGGGTAATGTTTGGGCCACATGCGGCAGTGGTGGAATTGGTAGACACGCTAGCTTGAGGGGCTAGTGGGCAGTGCGCTCGTGGAGGTTCAAGTACTCTCTGCCGCAGATGTTTCTGGAGAAAGCTTCCCTTCAGCGGGGAAGCTTTTTTGCGTATGCACAGCTGCAGTTTTCTGCGCGTGCACGAACCAGTCGCAGTGCGGAGGACAGCGATGCAGGAGCCGCAGATTACCACGGTAGCGGTCGATTATGGAGGAGTGCTCTCCCGTGAGATAGAGGAAGAGGCTCTCTGCCATATGGCGAATGTTATGGGTGTCCGTCCTGAGACGTTCGTTCCGGCGTTGTGGAGACATAGACCTCCGTATGACCGCGGCGAGATTACCGCCTTCGAATACTGGGGTCGGGTGATGCAGGAGTGCGATGTTCACTTCAGCGCCGAGCAGCTGCCTGCAGCAGCCGACCTGCTCCACAGACTGGACGGAATCGGCTGGTCAGTGCTCAACCCTGCCCTTCTGCGCTGGCTGCACGAACTGCGCTCCCATGGGTACCGCCTGCTGATTCTTTCAAACATGGCCTGTGAAACGTACAACATCATTCTTAAGCACAGCGTACTCAGGGCCTGCACGGATAAAATCCTCATATCGGGAACGGCGGGGGTGAACAAGCCTGACCGGAGGATATATGAAGCAGCTGTGCGCCTGATGGAGACATCTCCCGAGAAGATGCTGTTCATCGATGATCTGAAGAAAAACGTGGAGGGTGCGGTATCTGTCGGGCTTCACGCCCTGCAGTTCGGCAGTGCCGCAGAGCTCAGCTGCGACCTGCAAAACCGCTTTCCAAGCATACCCCGCAGCGGACTGCTCTGCCGGAAGGAGAGCTGACTGCTTTCCATACCGAGCCGGAATGAAAAAAAGTCCAGAGTTTCGGATCAGCAGGGCTGACTCTGTTTATGGAGAACCAGGTGGTGGTTTCTGCACGATTCGCTTGACTTTCCCTTCTTTAGACAGAGGACATGGTACACTGCCCCGCATCGCTCGCATTGGGCATAGACCGAATCGGTTACCGGCCTGCCGCAGACGTCGCAGATTCTCAGATTACTTCCGGCAGTCTCTCTTTCCATTGAAGCTGTCTGTATGGGGCTTTCCATCACCGCTCCCTGCAAACGAAATTGTGTGAGCCTCAGGACCCGCGTACCGGAATTATACCGTCAAAACGGTGATACAGCAATCAAAGATAATCCCCTTTTTTCCGCTCAAGTTTTACCTCTGCCCTGCTGGAATTCAGAGCCAGTCAACAGAAGCCATATGCCGCAGCATATCAGCCTCGCCCTGTTCAACCAGTTCACGCTGATGGAGTTTTATGGGACTCTTTTTCTCGATTTCAGTCACCTTAAATCCCAGGTCAGCCAGTTCAAGGGACTTCCTGATCTGGGGTATAGCCAGGGCTTCTATGGTTTTGCTGAGCTTTGAGAAGGTGGAGTTGATCTGATCGACAACAAGCGCCATCCCCAAACTTACCCCGATGACTTTATCCGTACCGAGGGCTTTGAGAACGTCAACCGGAACCTGGTCGACAATGCCGCCGTCTACCAGCTGGTATTCGCCGATTTCAACCGGATGAAATACCCCGGGAACGGCGCAGCTCGCCCTTACCGCCAATCCGATAGAATCCACATCAGTGAGCACTCGGGTTTCAAACCCGTTGAATTCCCCTCTCGGGGGTGCAAGGAAGGAGTGGAGGATCTCCATATCCATCCTCTCAGCGCACCGTTTTGCAGTCATGATGACTCTCACCTGTTTATCGAGATCGACTGCGACAATGCCCAGGTCTATGGGCAGGTCATCAAAACTCCGCCCCTCCAGCATGGTATCAACTGTTTCTCCCAACGTTGCATTTGAGAGCAGTCCCCCTTCATTCTTGAAGGTGAGGACCCGTTTTGTGGTATCCGCAAGGCTTATGACATGCTGAAACCACCCAAATTCATCGGCGCTCTTCTCAAGAGTCTGCTGCGGTATGCCTCCAGCGTACAAAGAGGCGATAATTGATCCGACCGAGGTCCCGGAGACAGCCTCGGGCAGATGTTCTGCCTTTGTACGAAGGGCTCTCAACACACCGATATGGGCATACCCCCGCGCTCCGCCGCCCCCAAAAGCTATCCCGACTGTTTCCATAATTTTTCTACCTTACCCATAACTGCCGATTAGTAACGATGCCATGCGATAAGCAGCGCATGGCCCTGCATAAGTGAACTATAGAGCAAAAAGAGGGTTTTGTCTCTCAGATACGCGCATCCTGAAGAATCAGCCCGCAAAAAAGGTGCCGTGTGTTACCAGTACAGCTGCCTGATGTAAGAAAGTTTTCCTCAACCCTCCTGAACCGATAAAAAAAGTGCCGTAATTCTCCCATATCCAGTGAATTCTTTTGTGATTCAGAACATAATTATTCAAATATCCATTTTTCCGCTTGACTTTCCAGGATTCTGTAACGATAATAGTTTCATAAGTGTATTCTAAGTTAGAATAGTTCAAAAAGTTAAGGAGAAAGTAGTATGAAAGGAAAAAAAGTTGCGTTAATTCTGCTTCTGGCATTTATTGCCGGGGGCGCGGTCTTCAGTGCGGAAACAGGTACACTGAATCTTAAGGGTACGATTCTCAGTAATATTGGTATTGCTATCCAGCAGGCGACTGCAGCTCAGGCGCTTCCGTTCGGCGGTTCATCAACAGAAACCGTTGTTGTCGGTACGGCAACCTATCAGTCTAATAAGAGCTTTACCATTACCGTACAGAGTGCTAACGGTTCTCTCCTTGGTGGTGTATATGAAGAAACTGTTCCCTACACCATACAGTTAGGGAGTGGGACTGCCTTAGACTCCGCTGATATTACTACGGCGACTACCATTCTTACCAGCACAAGGACATTCGGTGAAGTTGTTGCAGATCTGACTGTTTCTTACGGTGCTACAAATCAGAACGTTGCTGATGAGTACACCGACACGCTGACGTTTAGCATCGTTGCCCAGTAGAGTCTTCTGACTCTGCAGACTGAGAGCGTACAGGAAAGAGCGGAATTACATTTTGAAAAAATTAGTACTGGCTGTTGTTCTTGCACTCATAATTCCCCTCTCACTGTATTCGTTTCAGTTTGAACCGATAGTCTCTGATATTGAGCCCTCCGGGACTGGCTCCCGGAGGACTTATATTGTCACCAATCCAGGTGATTCTCCGTTACCTGTCAAGGTTTCTATATCTCATAGAGTTGTTGATATACATGGAAGGGAAACACTTCAGGATGCCTCCGATCTGTTTCTCATCTACCCTCCGCAGTTCATAGTACAACCGAGGTCCAGTCAGTCTGTTCGGGTGCAGTGGCGGGGTCCGTCAACCATTGAACGGGAACTGCCTTTTCGTATTGTTGCTGAGCAGCTTCCGCTGACGATTGAACAGGAACAGAGCGGCGTGAGAATCCTGCTGGTCTACAAGGGCTCCCTCTATGTTGTTCCTCCAACGTTTCAGTATGGAATAAAAGTTAATTCCGTCAGCCGGGACACCCGTCCTGACGGGGAAGCGGTCATGCTCATAGAACTGGAGAATACCGGCAACACGCACATTATCTTGGAAGACCCCATACTGAATCTGACGGTTGTAACGCCTTCCGGAGCGCAGCGCAGTTTTGAACTTATCGGTGATACCCTGACAGGTCTGGCCAACGAAAACCTCCTTGCTGGTAACCGGAGAATTTTCACACTTCAGTGGCCTGAAGGTATTCAGTCCGGGGAACTGCATGCAACAATCTCGATCGATCCGCAAAGGTAGCTGCAGGCAGGCAATTACTGTTCTTGTTCTGTTTCTGTTCTGCGCAGTGCCGCGCCATCTGTCTGCTGATGACCATGCCCTTATACTTCCCCTCCCCCTCCTTATCAACGGTGTCTACATCGCTGACATTGATGTGCGCATTGAGGACTCCGGTGAGCTGAGCGCCTCCGCATCTCAATCGCTAACCCTATACAAATGGTTAGCGATTTTACTCTCAGCATAATTTAACCCTAAGGATTCTGGAAAATCATGCTCCTGGGCCGTGGAATCAATGGTTCCCCTCAGACCCTCAGGGT
>CAYSRK010000210.1:0-4122 GCA_964433385.1 uncultured Spirochaetales bacterium | reverse complement strand
GCGGGCGCCGGGGGTTTGTGGGGAAAAGCCGGACCCCGCCGATACCGGGCGTCCCGGGGAAGAGATGCCGGCGAAGTCAGCTGCCGCAGTCCGCGGTATTTCGCCGCGGGCGAGAAAACTTGCCGGCCGTCTGGGTGTTTCAGCTGCCGAAGTGACCGGAACAGGCCCCGGCGGCAGGGTGATAGAACGCGACATAGCCGCCGCCGCATCAGCTCATCAGCCGCTCACTCCCGCCGCAGCCGCTCTTGCAGCCGAGGGCGGGTACACGCTGCCGGTATCCGGAAGCGGGGCAGGAGGAAGAATTCTCACCGCCGACCTGAAAGAAGAGCCGGCAGTACAGCCTGAGAGAAAAGAGTTCCCCGGGCCGGTACGGGAAGTACCGCTGCGCGGCATCAGGAAGGTAACCGCTCGTCGTATGCTCGAATCCATTACCCAAACCTGTCAGCTCACCCTCAACGCCTCGGCTGAGGCCTTCAGGCTGAAGGAGCTGCGGACCCGGTTCAAGCAGAGTGATCAGGAACTCGGTCTGCGCGACGTCTCGATCAACGACCTGATCCTCTTTGCCGCAGTGAAAACCCTGCAGCGGTTCTCCTATGTGAATTCGCACTTTCTCGGCGACAGGACGGTGGAGTTTACCCATGTGCACCTCGGACAGGCTGTCGATACCGAGCGGGGTCTGATGGTGCCTGTCATCAGGTTTGCAGACCAGCTTACGCTGACTGAACTCAGCAGGGAAAGCCGCAGGCTTGCTGCTCTCTGCAGGGAGGGAAAAGCTGCCGCTGAGAATCTCGAGGGGGGAACGTTCACCGTCACCAACCTCGGCGTGCTGGGCGTAGAATCCTTCACCCCGGTCCTCAGTCCCCCTCAGACGGCTATCCTGGGAGTTGGGGCCATGACAATCGCCCCGAAGGAGACGGAATCGGGTATCGAAATGATTTCACGGATCGGGCTCTCGCTGACCTTTGACCACCAGGCCTTCGACGGAGCCCCCGCTGCGCGGTTCCTTCAGGCTCTGACGCAGAATGTCAGGGACATTGACCTGCTGCTCATGCAGCGCTAAGACAAGGAGGGATGAGTGGAGAGTTATGACCTGATTGTCATCGGAGCCGGGCCAGGAGGATATACCGCCGCCGAGCGGGCGGCGGAACGGGGCAGGAGCGTGCTGCTTGCAGAGCAGTCACACCTTGGCGGGGTCTGCACCAATTCCGGCTGCATCCCGACGAAGTCGCTTCTCAACGCGGCCAAGCACTATACCGCAGCACGAGAGGGAGCGCGCTTCGGGGTGAACGCCGAAAAGGTGAGTTTCGACCTGGCTGCAGCCATGGCATGGAAAAAGGATACGGTAGCCTCCCTCAGGCGGGGTATCGAATATCTGATGAAGAAAAACGGGGTGAAGACGGTCTTCGGCCGTGCCGAGTTCTTTGATGCCCATACAGTCGAGGTAGACGGCGCGCACTACCGTGCTGATCATATCCTGATTGCCAGCGGCTCATCCCCGGCCTCCCTGCCGATTCCGGGAGCCGACGGCCCGAATGTGCTCACGAGCAGCGAAATTCTTGAGATAACCGAACTGCCGCAGCGCCTTGCCGTCATCGGCGGCGGGGTTATCGGAGTCGAGTTTGCATCCTTCTTCAGCCAGGTCGGTACAGAGGTTACGGTTATCGAGATGACAGACGAGATCGTTCCGCTGCTCGAACCGGAACTGGCGAAGATGCTGCGCCGGGAACTGGATCAAGTCGATTTCCGGCTTGGGTGCAGGGTGAACGAGATAACCGCTGAGGGCGTGCGGTATACCGATGCGGGGGGAAATGAACAGACCGCCGCCGCTGACCTGGTCCTGACTGCGGTAGGAAGGCGGCCGAATATCTGAGGTCTGGAGAAACTGCGCACCAGTGCAGGCTTCGGGCTTGCTGTCAGCCCCAAAGGGATATCGGTCGACAGCCATATGCGAACCAATCTGCCGCATGTGTACGCTGTCGGGGATGTGACGGGCAAATCGCTGCTTGCCCACAGCGCAGCGCGGATGGCTGAGGTCGCAGTCGACCATATGTTTCCTGAAGCCGGTATGCCGGACTCCCGCACTGCTATGCGCTATCATACCGTGCCGTGGGTGCTCTACTCGGCTCCCGAAGCAGCCGGATGCGGTATGACGGAAGCAGAGGCCCGCGCTGCCGGTTACCGTACGGTACATTCAGCGATGCAGATGCGGGCGAACGGCAGATTCCTTGCCGAACACGGAAAAAAGGCGCGAGGAATCTGCAAGGTGGTCGCCGATGAGCAGACCGGCCTGATCCTCGGCGTCCATTACCTCGGCGGCAGCTGCAGTGAACTGATTCACAGCGCCGCAGTATGCCTGGAGGCTGAGCTGAGGGTTCAGGATGTACGGGAGATGATCTTCCCCCATCCAACCGTATCGGAGGTGTTCAGGGATCTGTGCGCTTCCCTCGCCCGTTCCCGGGAATTCGCACGGGATCGGGAACGTCCGGATAAAGACAAGAAACAGCATGATGTTATGAGTACCGCAGGGTAAGAGAAGGAGAACAAGCAGATGCCCAAATCACTGAACATTGATCCGAAAGAGGTCCGCAGATCGTACGAAATTGCGCTGAATCCAATTCCTGTCAACAGCTACAGAAGCGATTTCAGCCGTGAGCTCGAGCGGTACGGCAGAGAGGGACTTGCAGCCGTCTACCGTGACATGGTGCTGATCAGAGAGTTTGAGACCATGCTCGACCTGATCAAACGGGAGGGGTCCTACCGGGGCATCTCCTACAACCACCGCGGCCCAGCCCATCTCTCGGCCGGGCAGGAGTCGGCTGCCGTCGGGCAGTGTCTCAGCCTGGGCCCCGAAGATTTCATATTCGGGTCTCACCGGAGTCACGGGGAGATTCTGGCAAAATGTTTCAGCGCAGTACGCAAAACCAGCGAGAGTCAGCTGGAGACGGTTATGAAGGGATTCATGGACGGAGACGTGCTGCGAGTTGTGGAACACCACTTTCCCGCCGATTCGCTGCCCTCCCTGGCTGAGAACTTTGTCCTCTACGGAGCGCTCGCCGAGATATTCGCTCGCAGCACCGGATTCAGCCGCGGCCTCGGCGGTTCCATGCATACCTTCTTCGCTCCCTTCGGCAGCATGCCCAACAATGCGATTGTCGGCGGAAGCGGCGATATCGGGGTGGGGGCGGCCCTGTTCAAGAAGATCAACCGCAAGCCGGGAATCGTCATCTCCAACATCGGGGATGCGGCAATGGCATGCGGCCCTGTCTGGGAGGGGCTGATGCTCGCGGCAATGGACCAGTACCGCACCCTCTGGGGCGACATGGCCGGAGCTCCCCCCTACATGCTCAACGTCTTCAACAACTTCTACGGCATGGGGGGACAGACCTTCGGTGAAACCATGGGTTACGGAACCCCGGCGCGTGCCGGGTGCGGCGTCAATGCCGACAACCTCCATGCAGAGCGGGTGGACGGGTTCAACCCCCTCGCTGTTGCCGATGCCGTTCTGCGCAAGAAGAAGATCCTGCTTGAGGGGCGCGGCCCGGTGCTGATGGATACGGTCACCTACCGGATCTCGGGCCATTCTCCCTCGGACGCCTCCTCCTACCGCAGCCGCGAGGAGCTGGAAGCTTTCAGGGTACAGGACCCGATTGTCGAATTCGGCCGCTACCTCAAGGAGAACGGGGTCTTAAGCGAAGATGACCTGGAACATACTGCCGAAGAGGCTGCTGAGAAGATCCGCCGCACGCTGGAGCTCGCGACAGATGAGAAACTCTCACCCCACGTCAGCGGAGCGTTTATCGAGACGGTGATGTTTTCGGATACCGTCCAGCCGACCATGGGGGAGGGTGAACCGCAGCTGCTGCAGAAGCCGGAGGAGAATGAACGGGTCAGGCAGATTGCCCGCAAGAGCCGGTTCTACCGCGATGATAAGGGGAACGCGGTCCCCGCAGCCCGGCTCTACGTCTTCCGTGATGCGATTTTCGAAGCCATGATCCACGGTTTTACCACTGATCCTACCATGATCGCCTACGGTGAAGAGAACCGGGACTGGGGCGGAGCCTTCGCCTGCTACCGGGGGCTGACGGAACTGCTGCCCTACCACCGGCTCTTCAACTCTCCCAT
>CAYSRK010000209.1:0-10072 GCA_964433385.1 uncultured Spirochaetales bacterium | reverse complement strand
CTTGCCCGGGGCAAATGTGACGCGGCTGTTCTGCAGGTATTCCACCGCCTCGGCAGTGCACCCCATATTCGAAGTCTCCACGACATAGGTGACCCCGTTCGCCGCCAGCTTCTTGGCATCAGCTGCGTCAAGCTCGTTCTGAATGGCACTCGGAAAGGCCATATCAACAGCCGCTTCCCAGGGCTTGCGGCCCGGGTAGAACTTAGCCCCGAACTGCTTCGCGTAGGGTTCAACCACATCGTTGTTGGAAGAGCGCAGCCTCAGCATGTAGTCCCACTTCTCCGGGGTATTGATTCCCTTCTCGTCGTAGATATACCCGTCCGGTCCGGAAATCGTGACAACCTTCGCACCAAGCTCGGATGCCTTCATGACGACGCCCCAGGCCACATTGCCGAATCCCGATACTGCTATCCGCTTGCCCTCGAGGGTGTCCCCGGCATAATTGACCATTTCACGGGCAAAATAGATGGCCCCGAAGCCGGTGGCCTCAGGCCTGATGAGCGAACCGCCCCAGGCCCGTCCCTTGCCGGTCAGGACGCCGGTATGCTCGATCTTCAGTCTCTTGTACTGCCCGTAGAGGTAGCCTATCTCCCGCGCTCCCACGCCGATATCACCGGCGGGAACATCAATCTCGGGACCGACATACCTGACCAGCTCTGTCATGAACGCCTTGCAGAAACGCATGATTTCATTGTCAGATTTGCCTTTGGGATTGAAGTCGGAACCGCCTTTGGCTCCTCCCATCGGCAGGGTCGTGAGGCTGTTCTTGAAAATCTGCTCAAAACCGAGAAATTTCAGGGTGCCGAGGGTCACGCTCGGGTGAAACCGCAGGCCGCCCTTATAGGGACCGAGGACATTGTTGTACTGAACCCGGTAACCGCGGTTTACCTGGACGTCCCCGTTGTCGTCTTCCCACTCCACCTTGAACGTGATGATCCGGTCCGGTTCGGTGATCCGCTCCAGGATCTTGCTGCTCAGATACGCCGGATTATCGTTTACAACGTCCAGAACGGATTCTATTACCTCTCTGACGGCCTGGATGAACTCGGGCTGGGCGGGGTTTTTCCGCTCCAGATCGGACATGAATGAATTGATATGATACATGACAGCCTCCTTCGACATCTATGTCTGCAGTACGCGTTAGTTGAAAAAATTCGCTCTTGATGTATTAATCATATAATATGTGCAGTTTACCTCAATTGTCAATGATATTTTTTATATATTCATAAAATTTATTGCAAATATGTTTATTTATTACATATATTAACATTTAACACGCAGGTATTTTTATATTACATTAATTTAATCTATAATTTTTACTATTTATATAAATTTATATAATTTATTTCTTACTTTACTGTAAATGCGTAACTTGCTGCCGATATTCCCGCCGCAATTTCCCGGTTCTAGCGGAAGTGCTCCTGTGGTATGATAAACCATGTACAGATTAGAACTGTTTGACACGCCGTTCCAGAACCTCATGAGAAAGCGGGTCCGCAATATACTCCTGATCTGCAGCCACTACGACCGGTTCATGCTTGAGGAGGACGGTCGGGTTGATGAGCTGCTGTTTGAGGACTATGTCGCCCTCGGCCTCCGCTACCCGCCGATGTTCACCCACGCCCACTCGGCTGATGAAGCCCTGGATCTGCTCGAGCGCCGGGAATTCGAGCTGATTATCACCATGCTCAATATCGGGGAACTGAATGCTGCCGACCTGGCCAGGAGGATCAAGGAGTCGTACCCGGAAAAGCCGATCATCATCCTCTCTCCCGCTCCTGCGCACAAGAGCATCAGGCAGCTCAAGCAGGAGTCAACCGACATCATCGACTACATTTTCACCTGGCAGGGTAATCCGAACATCCTGCTGGCCATGGTCAAACTTGTCGAGGACAGCATGAATGCCGAGGACGATGTCCATACCGCCGATGTCCAGATCATCCTGCTTGTCGAGGATTCGGTCCGCTACTACTCCTCCTACCTCCCGATGATCTATACCAGCCTCATTCAGCAGGCCCGCTACATCATGGCCGAAGGGCTCAACGACTGGACGCAGACGCAGCGCATGCGCGGCAGGCCTAAGATTCTTCTTGCCAGAACCTACGAAGAAGCGGTCTCCATCTACGAGAAATTCAAAGAAAACATTCTCGGCGTAATATCGGATGTGGAGTATAAGCGTAACGGAATCTCCGATGCCCAGGCGGGACTGCGCCTGTGCGCAGCCATCCGGGAGGAGAACAGCGACCTGCCCATCCTCCTGCAGTCCTCTCACAGCGAGCATGAGGAGGCGGCCCGATCCCTACAGGCTGAGTTCATCCATAAGCACTCCCAGACCCTGCTCGCCCAGCTCCGCAGTTATATCAAAGTGAGCTACGGTTTCGGCAATTTCATCTTCCGCGACCCGCAGAGCAAATCCCCGATCAGGACCGCCTCCAATCTGCGTGAACTCCAGTACGGCATCGCCTCAATTCCCATTGAGTCCTTCGTCCACCACGTCAGGCATAACGATTTTTCCAAATGGCTTCAGGCGAGAGCCCTCTTCGGTCTTGCCCGGAAGATACGCCCGATCGTTCTTGAGGACTATGAAACCCCTGAGCAGCTCAGAAGTTTCCTTATTGAGACCATCAGACAGTTCCGCCAGCGCCGCGGCAGGGGAATCATCGCCCGCTTCAATAAGGACAGGTTTGACGAAGTCTCTTTCTTCACCCGCATCGGATCGGGATCTCTCGGCGGCAAAGGGCGCGGGCTTGCCTTCATCGACCTGCAGCTCAAGCAGAGCGGCATTCCGGAGAAGTATCCGGATATGTATATTTCGATACCCAAGACCATCGTCATAACAACCGATCTTTTCGACCGGTTCATGGATGAGAACAGCCTGCACCAGTATGCCCTAACCGGCGACAGCGATGCGGCCATCCTCGCCCGTTTTCTCGATGCGGACCTGCCGGATGAACTGAAGGAGAACCTCAAGACGGTCCTGCGGTTCATCAAAGCTCCCATCGCCGTCCGCTCCTCCAGCCTCCTTGAGGACTCCCATTACCAGCCCTTCGCCGGCATCTACCAGACCTGCATGCTGCCCAACAACCATCCCGACTTCGACAGGCGGCTTGAGGACCTCTCGAAAGCGATAAAGACGATCTACGCCTCGGTCTACATGCGTCTCAGCCGCGACTACCTGCAGGCAACCGACCATCTCGTGGAAGAGGAAAAGATGTCGGTCATCATCCAGCAGATTACCGGATCGCAGTTCGGCAATCTCTGCTATCCCAACTTCTCCGGGGTAGCCCGTTCGCTCAACTACTACCCGATAGAGCGGGAAAAACCGGAAGACGGCATCGTCTACATTGCCTTCGGCTTCGGCAAGATCGTCGTGGACGAAGGGTCAGCCCTCAGATTCTCCCCGGCCTACCCGAAGAAGATCATGCAGCTCTCAAATCCGGCGCACGCTTTGAAAAAGACCCAGCAGAAGTTTTACGCGCTCGACCTTGAGTCCCCCTTCGAACCGAAGGCCGGAGCTGCGGACAACCTCAAGCTCCTCTCCGTGCAGGATGCCGCGGACCATGGATCGATGAAGTACATCGCTTCCACCTTCAATCTCCAGACCGGACGTTTTTCCGACTCCCCCGCCGGAGAGGGGCAGAAGGTGATGACCTTTGCCGGGATTCTCAAGTTCTCGATGTTCCCCATTGCCCAGATAATTCGGGACCTCCTGAAACTCGGAGAGGAGATCATGAACACCCCGATAGAGATAGAGTTCGCCGGCAACCTGAACCGCCCTGCGGACAAGCTGCCTGAGTTCAGCGTCCTGCAGATCCGCCCGATTGTGGAGGGACTCGAACGGGAGGATATCCGGATCGATGAGACCAGGGCGGCTGAGGCTCTCGTCTTCTCCCGCAAGGCCATGGGTAACGGAACATTCAATGATCTGCAGGATATCGTCTTCGTGAAACCGGAGGCCTTCAACCCTGCCCATACCAGAAACATGGCCGCGGTGCTCGGCTCTATCAACTCGGACTTTGAAAAACGGGACAGCGGGTACGTACTGATCGTCATCGGCCGTCTCGGTTCAAGCGACCCCTGGCTCGGCATACCAACCACATGGAACCAGATATCGTGCGCCAGGGTTATTGTGGAGATGGGAATTAAAAACTTTCAGGTGGAACCGAGTCAGGGAACCCACTTCTTCCAGAACCTCACCTCCCTGAGAAACTGCTATATGACGATAAATCCTTTCTGCGGAGACGGCAGTTTCCGGGGGGATAAGCTTGCGGATCTTGAGACTGTCTTTGAACAGACCTACTTCCGCCACGTGAGAACGCAGAGGCCGCTCGACATCCGCATCGACGGACGCCGCGGAACGGGGATTATCGAGCTTACCTAGCACACAGGAGGACTCAGCGGACGCAGTCCCAGACCGGGTCCGGCGGCAGCGGCGCCGTCACCGTTATCTCGGCTCCGGTAACCGGGTGGCGGAATTCAAGCAGCCTGGCATGCAGACAGATTCCGCCTCCCGGGTTGGAACGGGCGGCTCCATACTTCAGGTCACCCTTGATGTGCACCCCTACAGCTTCAAGCTGGGCTCGTATCTGATGGTGCCGTCCCGTTTCCAGCTCAATCTCGAGGATGGTGAATGTTTTCGCCCGTCCGATAATCCGATAGGAGAGCGCGGCTGATTTCGCCTCGGAAGGGGGATTCTTCCCGGTAAACGCGAAGGATTTGTTCTTCTCCCGGCTGCGGACCAGCAGATGTTCAAGCCTCCCCTCCGGCTGCTCCGGCGGGGAGTCAACGGCCGCCCAGTAGACCTTGCGGATGTCCCGGTCCCGGAACATAACGCTGAGCCTGCTCAGCGCTTTGCCGGTACGGGCAAAGAGCACTGCCCCGCTGGTGGGGCGGTCAAGACGGTGCGGCAGACCGAGAAATACGTTACCCTTCTTTGCGCAGCTGATGCGGATATACTCCCTTACCATCTCAAGCAGCGATATATCCCCGGACTTATCCCCCTGAACGATCTCCGAGGAGCGCTTGGCGACGGCTATGAGGTGGTTGTCCTCGTAGAGAATCCTCTCTTTCAGATCACCGATGTCAGCATGGTCCATACGCTGCCCTACTGCTCCTGTTCCTGATCCTGCCGAACTGACCTGATTTTCAGAGTCCTGATCTCCTTGGAGGTCAGCTTGACCCCGTTCGCCTTGACGCTCTTGATCAGGTAGTCATGGAAATAGAAGCTCTCCTCGAGAATCTGCAGGCGCGGCTTCTTCTTGTACTCTACGCAGATTTCGGCATCCTCCCGGGTGGAAAGGTTAACAAGTTTAGCATCCTCAGGAACCAGTTCATAGGTCTTATTGAGAATAAACTGCGTAATGCGGCAGCGTTTGATGTAGAGCGCCCTGCTGTTCCTGTCCTGGTAGATCACCGTCACCACCTGCGTTTCCAGCAGTTCCCTGTCGGCAAGAACGCACAGCCGCAGCGTCTTGTCGACGAAAAGCTTTTCCGGCACATCCGTCACGAAGTAGGTTCCTGACTTCTTGACGATCAGCACCCGGTCGTAGTGGGAAACCCGGCACTGTTCATTTCCTGACTTCAGTCCGTACCCGAGATACCCGGTAGTCGGGTTGTATCTGAGCGGCAGGTCCCGGCTGGCCGCTTCACGGACATCGGCCTTCTCAAAGGATGTGACCTCTGTCCTGCGCCCCTGCACCAGCTGTCCGGCAGTCTCCTTCAGAGCTTTCAGGTAGGAGAGGGCGTACGCCACCAGATGGGCGAGATGGCCGTTGATCTCCTCTATCCTCCTCTCGATCTCACGCACCTCTTCGCGCGCCTTCTCAATATCGTAGAGGGAGATCCGGCGGATGGGGATCTTCAGCAGCCGCTCAATGTCATCACCGGTTATCTCCCGGGTGATCTGCTCTCTGAACGGCTCAAACCCCGTGATAACGGCATTGACTACCCCGTCCCGGCTCTTCTGCTCCTCTATCCGCTTATAGATCCGTTCCTCAATGAAAATCCGTTCAAGCGTACGGGCGTGCAGCTTGTCCAGGAGCTGGCCCTTCTCCACCTCCAGCTCCTTGCGCAGGATCTGGATCAGCCGCTTGGCATGGTAGAGGATTACCTCCGTAACGGTCATCTGGACCGGGAGCCGCTCCCTGATCACCAGGAGATTGACCGAGATCGACTGTTCGCAGTCGGTGAATGCGTAGAGCGCATCGACAACATCCCGGGAATAGGTGTTGCGGGCAAGGACAATCTCAATATTGACCGTGTCGGTGGTATAGTCGTTGATGGAAGCAATTTTCAGCTTGTCCCTGCGCGCAGCCTGCTCAACCGAGGCAATCAGTTTCTCCGTAGTCACCCCGTAGGGAAGCTCCTCCACGATAATCCGCTTCGGATCCTTTGTGTTGAGCTTTGCCCGGACCAGCACCTTGCCCAGACCGTCGGCGTACTCGGACACGTCAACGTATCCGCCTCCGGGAAAATCGGGGCAGAGGGCGAAATCCTCCCCCTTCAGCGCAGCGGCTACTGCATCAAGCACCTCAATAAGGTTGTGGGGGAGCACCTTCGTCGCCATGCCGACCGCAATCCCCTCGGCTCCCAGGGCGAGCAGAACGGGAATCTTGGCCGGAAACACGACCGGCTCTCGGTTTCGTCCGTCGTAGGACTCCTGATAACCCGTCAGGTCCGGATTATAGAGCACCCGCGAGGCGAACGGCGTTACCCGGCACTCGATATAACGGGCCGCGGAGGCGACGTCACCGGTGAGAATATTGCCGAAATTACCCTGCTTGTCGATAAACAGCTCCATGTTCGCCAGATTCACGAGCGCCTCGTAGATCGAAGCATCGCCGTGAGGGTGGTACTTCATGCAGTGCCCGACCACATTGGCAACCTTGTGGAACTTGCCGTCGTTCATCTCGAAGAGAGAGTGCAGGATCCGCCGCTGCACCGGCTTGAGGCCGTCGTCGAGATCGGGAATAGCCCGCTCCTTGATGACGTACGAGGCGTACTCGAGGAAGTTGCTCTGAAAAAGCGTCTTAGCGTATGCCATCAGATAAGGTTCTCCATGATGAAGGTGCGTCGTTCAGGGGTATTTTTACCCATGTAGAACTCGAGGGTTCTGCGGATCTCCTGAATTGCCTTGACGTTGACCGGAATCAGACGCATGTCGGTCCCGATAAACTGGCCGAACTCCTTCGGGGAAATCTCACCGAGTCCTTTGAACCGTGTTACCTCGCTTCCCTTAAGCCGGGCCCGGGCCTGCTCCCGCTCAGCTGCGCTGTAGCAGTAGATGGTCTCCTGCTTGTTCCTGACCCGGAACAGCGGCGTCTCAAGGATGTAGACATGGCCGCCGTGGACCGTCTCCTCAAAAAAGGTGAGAAAGAAGGTCAGCAGCAGGTTTCGGATGTGAAACCCGTCGAAGTCGGCGTCGGTGGCGATGACAATCCGCTCATACCTGAGATCTTCAATGCCGCTCTCAATGCCGAGCGCCATCATGAGGTTGTACAGCTCCTCATTCTTGTAAATTTCTGTTCTCTTCTTGCCGTATACATTGAGGACTTTTCCCCGCAGGCTGAAGATAGCCTGGGTATAGACATCCCGCGCAGAAATCATGGACCCGGATGCCGACTGCCCCTCGGTGAGAAATATCGTGGTATCAACCGCCTTCTTTGCTGTATCGCCGAGGTGGTACTTGCAGTCCTTCAAGTTGGGAATCTTCAACGATATCTTCTTAGCTGCGTCCCGTGCGCCTTTCTTGACCTCGTTAAGCTCCCGACGGAGCTTCTCGTTACTGGTGATCTTTTCAGCCAGCTTTTCTGCGATTTTCTGATTCTTCAGCAGCACATCGATGACAGCCCCCTTCACCTCCTGAACAATCCAGCCTTTGATATCGTTGTTGCCGAGCTTGTTCTTTGTCTGGCTCTCGAAGACGGGGTTCATCAGCTTCACTGCCACTACCCCGGCAATTCCGTCCCGCACGTCGACGCCTGAGTAGCTTTTCTTGTAGAACTCGTTGATCCCTTTCAGGATTCCCTCCCGGAATGCACTGAGATGGGATCCCCCGGCGCTGGTGTACTGGCCGTTCACGTAGGAGAAGTAGTCCTCCCCGTAGCTGGAGGTATGGGTCAGGGCAAATTCAATCTGCTTACCCTTGTAGTAGATGATATCGTACAGCTTGTCAGAACCGACCTCACTGCTGAGCAGGTCAAAGAGACCCCGGCGCGAAGAGTAGAGACTGCCGTTATACTCCAGCGTCAGGCCGGTGTTCAGATAGGCGTAGTTCCATATCCGCTTGTCGATGAACTCCGGAATGAACTCATACTCGCCGAAGACCTCCCGGTCGGGGACAAACTCGATCAGCGTTCCGTCCGGCTGGGATGTCGTACCGCTGTTCTGCGACTGGAGCAGGCCCCGTTCAAAGACCGCCTCGGCGAACTTTCCCTCACGGTAGGAAACCACCCTGAACAGGGATGAGAGGGCATTGACCGCCTTTGTGCCGACCCCGTTGAGCCCGACGGAGAACTGGAAGACCTCATCATTGTACTTGGCTCCGGTATTGATCACCGAAACGCATTCCACGATCTTTCCAAGGGGGATGCCCCGCCCGCTGTCGCGGACCTTCACCAGCCCGTCATGCACCGCAACGGTGATCCGGCGGCCGTACCCCATGATGAACTCATCAACACTGTTGTCGACAACTTCCTTCAGGAGGATGTAGATCCCGTCATCGGGGTTGGTTCCGTCCCCAAGCCTTCCTATGTACATACCCGTCCGCAGCCTGATGTGCTCGAGCGAGCTCAAGGTCTTGATCTTGCTCTCGTCATAGACCGCGGCGGGAGATACCGGTTGTTTCTTCATAACCGGATTGTACATCAAATCAGCATCTTAGGCAATTTGCCCCGGCTCAGAGACTGTCGCCGAAATCCTCCCGGAACTTTTTCAACAGCCTCACCGGCCAGTCCCCTTTGGCATCAAGCTTTCCGAGGAAAAACCGCAGTACCTTCGGCTCCTCACGCCAAACAAGCCCGCCGACCAGGTCACGGTTGTCGTAGAGCCACTTCAGCCGGTCAACCGCGTACTCAATCTGGGAGAGGGTGAATCCCCGCCGCGGAAAAGCCAGCCGCAGCAGTTCGACATCGGCAAGCAGGTCCGATCCGTCCTCAAGCCTCACGCTCGATACGGTGCCCCGCTCCATTCCCCTGATCCCTGATACCAGGTAGAAAGCCCCTGCGAGGGCGGCTGCAGGGTACTCCTCCTGCCGAATGTGGGGAAGAAATCCCATCGCATCGATATGGGCTCCGAGGGCACCGCCCGGGGTTACCACGGGAATGCCGAGCCCGTCCACCTTTCTGACGAAGTAGTCGATGAAGGAGGGCGACTGGTTGATCATGTAGTCGTCAAGCGTCTCCTCAAGACCGACAGCCATCGCCTCGATCTCTCTCACCGACATGCCCCCGTAGGTAAGAAATCCCTCAAAGAGGGGAACAAGGTCCCGCATTCTGCCGTAGGCTTCCGCTGAGTTGGTGCAGATGATCCCTCCCCGCGACGAGCTCAGTTTCCGGGCTGAAAAGTAGACGATATCGGAAAGGTCGGCCATCTCCATGAGAATCTCGGCGATGGAACGGTCCTGGTACCCCTCTTCGCGCTGCTTGATGAAGTAGGCGTTCTCCCCTATCAGGCTGGCATCAAGAACGATTATGATGCCGTACTCATCGGCGACTGCCTTGACCTGCCGCATATTCTCCATGGAAAACGGCTGGCCGCCGATAAGGTTGGTGGAGGCTTCGAGCCGGATGAACGGAATCCGCTCACTCCCGTGGGCAGCAATAATCCCCTTGAGTTTCTCAATATCGATATTGCCTTTGAACGGATGGCTGCTTTTTATCTTGAGCGCCTCATCGGTGTAGATCTCATGCAGAGTTCCCCCGTTGAGCTCGAAGTGGGCTTTGGTTGTGGTGAAGTGGTAGTTCATCGGTATATGGTCGCCCTCGCTGATGAAGGACTTGGCGATGATGTTCTCCGCAGCCCGCCCCCGGTGAACGGGAAGAATGTAGGACTTGCCGAACAGCTCGGTTACCCG
>CAYSRK010000208.1:0-1593 GCA_964433385.1 uncultured Spirochaetales bacterium | reverse complement strand
TATTTTTTTCTTTCCCTCCAGGAGAGATGTCCGAGAGGCCGAAGGAGTACGCTTGGAAAGCGTATGTACTCTACCCGGGTACCGGGGGTTCGAATCCCCCTCTCTCCGTATTCCCCTTCAGTGCTGATAGGCAGGTTCTGCGCTATCGGTCGTCGCCCAACCCCGTCAGGACCGGAAGGTAGCAGCGGTAAGTGATTGATCGATGAGACGCATGCAGCTTGGCTGGAGCTGAAGGGGATTTTTTATTATACTGGGGCAGCAGCCGGGAAACCGGCCGGTAAGGGAGGAGTTCTGAAATGGCGTATGAGGTAACAGCAGCCAGGAAGCGGCCGAAACTGTTCGACGAACTGGCCGGCCAGGAATTCGTCGTTTCCACCCTGAAAAACTCAATCCGTGCTGAAAGAATAGCCCACGCATATCTCTTCTCCGGACCGCGGGGAGTCGGCAAAACCTCGGCTGCCCGGATACTTGCCAAGGCGCTGAACTGCACCAGCGGCAGCGCTCCTACCGAGACACCCTGCGGTGTCTGCAGCAACTGCCGGGAAATCACCTCCGGCAGCTCGCTTGATGTCCTGGAGATTGACGGGGCAAGCAATACCTCAGTCAACGATATCCGCCGGATCAAGGATGAGGTGCTCTTCTCCCCGAGCAGCAGCAGGTACAAGGTCTACATCATAGACGAAGTCCACATGCTGTCGAACAGCGCCTTCAACGCCCTGCTGAAAACCATTGAGGAACCGCCCTCCTACGTAGTCTTCATCTTCGCCACAACCGAAATCCATAAGGTTCCCGCTACAATCCGTTCACGGTGCCAGCAGTTTCACTTTCAGCTTCTCTCCCTGGAGACCATAAAAAACATCCTGACCCAGACAGCTCAGGAAAACGATGCAGAGGTTGAGGATGACGTCCTGTTCTGGATCGCAAAGGAGTCAACCGGCTCCATGCGTGATGCGTACACCCTCTTTGATCAGGTTCTCTCCTTCTCCTCATCCGATTCAGGAGAAAACGGGGCTGAACCGCTGCGCATTACGATGGAAATGGTCCGTGATACCATGGGCCTTGTCGGGGTTGATACGGTCAACACCCTTGCTGAGGCGCTCAGCCGCGGAAACTCCGGTGAAGCCCTGACGCTCCTCAACGATATTCTTACACGGGGCATTGCCGTAGAACAGGTGGTAATCGACATGGTCGACTACTTCCGGACTCTGCTGCTTATCAAGCAGGGCATTACCAGTGAATCCCTTCTTGGGGCAAAGCCGGAACATTTTTCACGTGCCGTCGTCCGCACCTACTCGAAGGAGCAGCTGGAGGCCGCTCTGGAGCTGCTGCTGGAAACCTACCGGAGGAACCGCTACTCGCTCAGCCAGAAATTTGAACTTGAGCTCGTCCTCTGCCGTCTTGCAGACCTGCACTCCATCGTTTCCCAGGCAACGCTGATCGGTAGAATTACCAACCTCAAGGATCAGCTGCTCAGGGGTGAGCTGTCGCCTGAGGTCAGTGACGGTGAAACAGCCCGCACGGAACCGCCGACGGGGATCCCTGCTGCAAAACCTGAACCGCAGGTATGGCAGACAGCTGAAAAAGCTGCTCCGG
>CAYSRK010000207.1:0-9418 GCA_964433385.1 uncultured Spirochaetales bacterium | reverse complement strand
ACTCTACACCGTCACCGTCAGCGCATTGAACGCTGACGGTAACGAGGTGCTCTATCTCAGCCGTAACGAAGAGGGCAGACGGGAACTGACGGTCCCTGTCTATCGGGGAAGAATAACTGATGAGACTGCGGTACTGGTACCCAATATCGACGGTACCGGGTCGCTCGCCTTTGACCTGAACCTGTCCCAGATTGACCCGGACCTGCTCAAGCGCAATCCGAGGGTAACAATCACCACCAACCATGCAGCCGGAACTGCTCTTGACGGTGTAGAGCTGACTGTCACCCGGGACGGCAGCCTGCTTACTGTAGGTGAAGACTATACCTTTGACGGAGCCTCCACAGCAGTCATCTTTCCCGACAGCTCACTTCTTGCCGATGACCTGCTCTTCACCTATGACAACCTGCCAGCCGGGTGGTACGAAGTTACCGCGGAGCTGGAAACCGACCTCTACAGCACCGGGGTAGAATATCCGGTCAGTACGGCGCGCAACTGGAAAGGGGTGAACTTCGCCCGGGTTATGGAGACCGATACCCCGACGGAAGGCTCTCTTACTATCTACGATTCGATGCTTGAAACCGGCAGCCTGAACCTCGTCATCCATGAGCACCTTGACCCGATGGCGGTGACGCTCAGCAGCGGAGGAACGGCACTCACCACGGAACTGCTGGAAGCGGCAGTTGATGAACCGGTGAATCTGGAGTTTTCCGTGAAGCACCTTGTCGAAGGGGAGCTCCTTCCCGTCGACATATCAGCGCTTTCCTGGCAGTGGTATATCAACGGGGACAGAGTTTCCGCTGCTGCCGCTCTCTCCCATACTTTTGCGGAATCCGGCGAGTATCGGATAGTGCTTGCTGTCTACCGTATTGATGATCTGGAAGACGGAGCGATTGGGGCTGCCTCGGTGACAGTCGAGGTGCCGTACCCCGATGTCCCCTAGAAGCGGGGAAACGTATCAGCCGATGTTTTAGAAGAGTAAAGGACGAACGAGTGAAGCTTGCCGTGCGCGGACTTGCAGTACATATCCCAGTTTTCCTTCTCCTCATATTCCTGCTTGGAGGGTGTGCCCTCCAGGGACAGGAGGGGAGCATAATCCTCAGCTTCGGGGCAGGGAGAATGATTTACAGCCCCGAGAACCTCGATGTCGCCGAATACGAAATTACTTTCAGCGGACCCGGCGGACGCACCATTTCCCGCACCATTACTCCTGCCTTAAGCGGTGAAACCTCCGTTACCGTAGACTCCCTCGCCGCCGGCGAGTGGACAATTACGGTAAACGGTTATAACAGCGACGGCGTGCAGGTTGCCTACCTGCAGAAGAACGGCTCAGGGAGGCGGGATATTGTCGCCTTCGTGCAGCGCGCGAAGACTACCGCCGTGACGGCGGTAATGGTCGCCTATGCCGAGGGCAGCGGCACACTGCTCCTTGAAATCGACTGGAGCGATGTCTCGGATGAACTCCTGCAGAAAAGCCCCGCGGTCATGGTGGCGCTGGACCATCTGGGAGAAATCTCCCTTGCTGACGCTGAGGCGCAGCTCGGCGGTTCGGGCTATACGCTCGAAATTGCTGATACGGGAGTATACACCCTGACTCCGGCATCACCTGAAGCTGGAGTATCCGTACCGCTGACGCTCACTGGTCTCCCGGCCGGAGTGTACGAAGTAACGGTAAGCCTAAAAACCGAGGATGGGCAGCGGAGCGAGAGAAACTGGCAGGGCGTCTACTTCAGCCGCGTCGTTGACACCCTCCTGACTGAAGTTCCGGTCACCGTTCTTGAGAGCAGGCTGGAAACCGGCTCGATATACCTTGAGGTGGAAGAGAATATGCTTCCGCTCAACCCCCTGCTGGAATCTCTCTCCGGCGCCCAGGTGACCTTGGACGGTGAGGGAGAGGCGGCAGCGCATTTTATCAGCAGCGGAGTGTTTGAGAGCCCTGTCTACCTCTGGTACATAAACGGCGACAAGGTTTCCGGGGTGAGTTCAAATGAACTGACCTGGATTTTCACCGAGGAGGGTTCTTATACCGTTACGGTGCTGGTCCTCGACAACGGACGATGGGGAGCCCAGACGCTCCCCATCGAAGTACTGCTCGCCGAGGGCAGCCGGGGTCCCGCCGGCGGGGTCATCGTTGCGACCGGAACTGAATTCTCAGGCTTCCGGTATCTTGAAGCAGCACCCCCGGAGGGGGGTATGCTTCTTGACTGGCCGGCAGCTGGTGAGTACTGCAGCTCCTATTCATTCGGGGGGTACGGAGACTGGTACCTCCCCTCAATTGAGGAGCTGGAACAGATGCTGGAGAGCCTCAGCGTAAGTGAAGGACTGTCGGGTGACCGTTTCTGGAGTTCCTCCGAGAGCGACGCTGAATCAGCTCTTTCCGGTGCGCATGACGGGGAATTTCTTTCATCCGCCGATGATAAGAGTCAGCAGCTGCTGGTACGCCCGGTACGGGTATTCTAGCTGAGTATTGCGAGACGGAGCCGCCGGGGTGCGGATGCTCAGGGAGGACACCTGCCTGCTTCACCGGCTGCACGCTGGGGAGTGTTATGGTGATCCGGCAGATACGTGCCTTCTACATGATTATGCTCATTGCTGCCGTATTTTTCTCGGCCGGATGTGAAATGGTCATTGGGCGCAAGGAGGGGGGACTGCTCCTGCAGTTCGCCGATCCGTACGGCCAGCTCACCGAAGAGCGGACGATAGACTGGGAACCTGAAGCAGCGCAGAGAGCAGCCGCCTACTACACAGTCAAGCTGACTGATCCCGACGGGAACGTGTACCTGGAGGAGCGATACGAGAACTCCTCTGATCTGAGTGTCCTGATTGAACCACTCCCTGCTGGAACGTGGGCGATTGAAGCAGCCGGATACAGTGACTCGGGAGAGATGGTAACCGCCCTCGCCGGCACAGGCTCACTTGAGGTCTCCGTGTTCCGCTCGCAGACTGCCGAAGTCGTGCTTCCCCTCAGCTATCCGGCCGGAGAGTCCGGTTCCCTTCAGGTATTCCTCGACTGGTCAGCCCTGAAAATTACTGAGCAATTGGAGGTGAATATTCAGCTTGAACCTGTTACGGGGGAGAGGAGCGGGAGGGGCAGCAGCTACGCGGTTACCGACAGCAGCGGTGAACTCGGAGTCACCCTAGAGGGCCTTGAACCTGGGCTCTACCAGGTCTCCCTCGACATTAAAGACCTGGAGGGAACATACAACGACCTGTCCTACTGGGAGGGCACCTATACGGCTGCCCTGATCCCGGGAACCGTGACCAGGGGCAGCGCCGTCATTAACGAGTTTGTCTTCGGCTACGGCGATATGCTGCTGCGGTTGGAGCAGGCGCTGCATCCGCTTGAGCTCTCCCTGACCCGGGACTCCTTTCCGGTTATCGGCTCCTCCGCGGAGGTGACCTTCAGCGGAGAGGAGGCGGGAGAAGCTGCTGAACTCTACTGGTACGTGAACGGCGAGCTTGTTCAGCGGGGCGGCAGCCGGTTAACCTATCATTTCGTCGAGTCGGGGCGTTACAGGATTGTGCTTGCGGCCCTTGATACAGTCAAGGAGGAGGCAGCTGCAGGCCAGGCGGTAATGGACCTGCAGGTATTTGAACAGCTGCCCAAGGTCGGGGAGACAGGCCCCGCAGGCGGCCAGATCCTCTACGCCAAGGAATCGTTCAGCGACGGCTGGCAGTTCATTGAAACCGCACCGGGTTTTTTGCTCAACGAGGGAAGCGAACTGTTTACCTGGGAAGAGGCTGCCTCCTCATGCGCTGCCCTCAGAGTGGAGGGACTCGCCGGATGGGAGCTCCCCGCTGCGGAGGAGCTTACAGCAATATACGGAGCATCAGTGCGGCTGGGGCTCGGCCTCTTCTCAGGGAAAACCGTCTGGTCAGCTGACGCCGTGCTGCAGGATAATGCTGAAGCCCTGGCCCTGGACTGGGATTCGGGAGAACTGGTTTCCCTCGATACAGCGCTCAGCCGGCGCAGCGTGCTCCCGGTGAGAAGGTTCTGACGTGATCCTGTTCAGCCTCACAACGAAAGGAATGCAGTGATGAGATGTGTCCGAGTGTGTATCTTCTGCCTTATCGTCCTCAGTCTAATGTCTGAGCTGTCTGCGCAGGGCGTGAAGGAAGACCTTGCCGCGCAGCAGGATATGGAAAGCAGCAGTCCCATCCGTATGCTTGCAGCCCTCTCCCACTTTGACAGCCGGCTGCGTGAGCAGGAGCAGCTTTTTGAAGAGGAGCTGCAGATCCGGCAGGAGGAGGCAGAGAAGAGGTATCGTGCTGATCTCAGGAACATTGAACTGCAGGAACCGCAGCTGTGGGAGACTGATGAGGAGTTCTATGCCCGGACAGCCGCTGAGAAGGATGCCCTGATGCGGCGCTGGGAGCTTGAACTGGAGATGCTCGAAGATCAGCTGCGCAGCAGCTGGTCCCGTTCTCCCCTGGTGCACAGGTATGCCAGCCTGCAGGAGAGGGCGTACCGGAACCTTGTCTCTGAACTTGATGAAGCTGTGCGCCTTATACCCGGGGAGTATCAGAGAAACAGCCGTCTATGGCCTGTGCAGGCAGAGGTGCAGGTACCCGGGGTTATCAGCGTATCAGAGGAGGGGTTCATCCGCTTTCAGCGCGTGGTAGAGGATGAAGGGCGTGATTTCAGGCAGGAGCTGCTTGATTTTGAAAGCGCCGTGAATCTTGGTCGTGTTGAGGGAACAGGGGAATGGGGTATCTTCTGTGATGGTTCCGGCTGCACAGTTGAGCTGAGACAGTTTGTCGCAGTACAGGCCTTAAGCAGGGCGGAGTATCCGGTTGAGGTTCCCGCAGCGGCTGTTGAGCCCGTGCTCCAGACTGAAGCAGAGCCTCCGGCGGCTGAACCTGAGCTCTACTCAGCTGAAGTTCCGACTGAAGAGACCGAACCGGCACCGCTTACGGAGACTGAGGAGCTTGCTCAGCCGCGTGAACCTGCCGGTCAGGCTGAGGCAGCACCGGCTGAGCCGGTTATCGAGTATCGGACGGTGGTGAAGGAGGTGCCGGCTGCTGTCCCCGTAGGGGAATCCGGTCAGGATGTCACCCTTGATGTGAACCTCGGCATTGCGATGGACAGAACTGACAGCACCGGCAGCACGCTCAACAGCATCAACCCTTCGGTTGTTGGAGATGGGTATGAGATCAGTCTGAGCTTCACCCTCGTGGAGGAGGACGGATCCGGCAGCGATATCCGCCATAACCTTTTTTCGTTTATTGATTACGTACGTTTCGGGGAGAGTGAGGATTCATTCCGCTTCACCGCTGGCAGTACGGATGTCTTTACGCTCGGTTCCTCCTTTCTGATCCACCGGCTCGATCCCCTGGCCGGGATGCCGTTTACCCGGAATGTGCCGCTGGAGCTTGCCCTCGAACTGGGAATGCTCGATTCCCGTTTCTTCCTTGACGACCTGACCGACCCCGGTCTTGCGGCGGTTATGGTTGATGTAAGCGGGTTCGGCTCGCTGCCGCTCTCCATCCGGGCGGGTTCACTCATCGATTACGGATTGACTGCTCCGTCGACCAACGCCCCTTATGCCGCAGAGATTTATTCGAAGCTGGCCGTCATCCCGTTTATCGATGCGCTCTACCGGTTCTCTCCTTCAGGCGGCCTCTCTCTTGAAGCTATGCTCAGTCTCTCCCTGATGCTCCAGCTTGAGCAGGGGCCGCAGCTTCTTACCGAATCGTTCTACAGTGCCGGCCGTGGTCTCTACAACTACGCCGTCCTCGCGGGGATCAGGGGATCATACCGGGATCTCTCCTTCTCCGCGGCTCCCGTCTTCTCCGTCGGTCAGTACCGTCCGGGGGTCTATTCCGGACTTCACTACCGGCGGCGGGAGGAGTATATCAGCTCGCTCTTCGCAAGTGCGAATATGGGCAATAACGATCCTGCCTTCGCGGTGCATGCCGATGCCGAGCTCAAGCTGAATTCGTGGATCCTATCGGCATACTCTCTCATTCCGGCTGGCAGATATGCAGAAGACCTGCTCGGGCTCTCCCTGAACTACGGAGAGGGGACTCTCTCGCTGGCCCTGGGCACTGAGGCCGAGTACGGTGAGCTCTTCGCCCCGGGCATGCGTTTCTGGGGGCGGGGGAGTGTGGAAGCGGGGAACTCGCTCTACAGTGCGGGTTTCGCGGGGGAGTGGGGCGGCAGCTCAGAGTTCCTGCTGGAGTCGACCATGCGGCTCTACGATTCTTCCCGCGAAGAGGCAGCAGATGGTGATTCTTCGGGACCTCTGCTCGGGGTTCTTTCGTTTGATGTGACTCAGGGGGTTGCCCTGGACCTTTCAGAGGCTTCCCTCTATGCGCTCTCCTCCTTCAGGGCTGGGATAAGCGGAAATGGTGCGACGCTGCGGCTCAACTTCAGGCTCCTCTACGATGGGGATCCGTTTGACCGAAGCTACCTGTACGATCCAAGGAGGAGCGGCGGGGGACTGCGGTTCGGAACCGGGCTGACCGGGTTTGCGAAAGCGGCAGAAATCGTGTCAGATTTACTCTCATTCATTGAGCTGATCCGCATCGGCTCGAGTGAGCAGGCGATCAGCTTCTCGGCCGGAGAGCTCAGCCCCTATACCCTCGGAGAAGGGATGGTTATCAGGGGGCTTGATGCCCGTGCGGACCTTCCTGCGCTTGGAAGGGTGCCGGCAGAACTCAGGTCGGAGGCGGGCCGCCTCAGGCTGGAGCTGTTTGTCGATGATATAAGCTATGGGGTTCTTGCCGGATCAAGGATCTCGTTCACCGGCGGGGCGGACGATTCCTGGGAGGTCGGGGCTGGATTGACCGCTGATTTCGCAGCTGTCGAGACGTACAGTTTCTCCTACGGGGACGGGGTGAACTCGTTCAGCGATGCGGTTGAGCAGATAACTGCAATACCTTTCATTGATGCTTCCGTGCCGCTTCTCCGTCGAGACGATTATGATCTTGATCTTATAACCGGAGCCGGACTGCTGGTGCAGCGGGATGTTCGTGATCCCGCTGACCCGGTACTGCCGCTCTCATCGTTCTTTGACGATACCTACGGTTTCTACAACTATACTGCGGCTGCTGGAGTCAAAGGCGGGGCGGAGGGACTCTCCCATCATTCGTTTGTCTCGTTATCCCGGGGTGCGCTCAGGCCGGGGCTTGTCGGGAGGGGGTATTATCGCCAGCGGGAGGAGTTGCTGGACGAGGCTGCTGCTTCCATCGGGCAGAGTCCGGCATTCAATGCCGCGCTGCACGCGGGAGCTTCCTACCAGCTTGGTTCGCTCACGCTTGGTATTGACGGGGTGCTTGCCGTCCCGGGCATCAGCTCCAGCAGTTTTGGTCTCTTTTTCTCCTTTAAGAACAGCGGTTTCAGCATTGAGGGAAGCATAGATTCTCCCCCGAAGGAGTTCTCTCTCTCAGCTGCCGGCTACTTTGTCCGTGCTTCGTATGAAACCCGCTGGGCAGAACTCTCCGCATCCGCTTCCGGAAGCTTCAGCGAACCGGGGTTCGCCGCTGTATCCATCCGGATACCTCTCTTCAAAGACCGCTGAGAGCGGCAGGAGGTTTTCTCGGAAGGCGATTCTCAACTGCTCCGCTCTTTCCGGAGGAAACAGGTATGAGGTGATCGGTTTGTCTGGGTATGCGCTTAGCTTGGTTCCGGCTTGATCTCTTTGCGGTTCATCAATCCTGGCAGAATTCAGAGGGAATGTATGATCTCCCAGCCTCCTTTCCTCCCTCCTGATCAGACCTGCCCAGTACCTTGCCGAACGCGGTTAACTATCTTTTCATAAAAAAAAAGAAATTTAACTATCTTTTTATAAAAAAGAAATTGACATAAATTATAATATTGAATATATTGCATACATATATTTAAAAAAGTATGAGGTAAAAAGTATGAAAAAGCTAACACTTTCCCTAATTGTATTACTGGTATCGGTTTCACTCTTTGCAGCAGTGAATGCTGAAGTGACCATCACCGGTCAGGTGGCGGGCAGACTCTCAATTTCTGCAGCAAGCACTGCGGTAACGCTTTCGGGATTTGAGAACAGTCTCGGTTCGGAAGCAACCTTCGCCGTAACCACCATTACCGAGAATTCAAACCAGAAGACCGGATACACGGTGACCGTTGAATCAGATCAGGACTGGAACCTGGTCTACTACGACAGCACCTACGATACAAACTTCGAGATACCCTACAAGCTTGTCTATGATTCAGATGTGATTGATCCGAGCGGTACCGTGACCCTTACAGACACTACTACGCGGACTACGGGAGCAGGTGTCGAAAAAACATTCGATATCAAGGCAACGGTAACCGACGATGTACCTGCAGGTGATTACCGGGATGTGCTGACCTTCATCATAGCGGCGAAATAGTCTCCCTTCACCCTTTCTCTTAGACGCACAATGAAGGCGGCTCAGCTGTGTATTGCTGAGCCGCTTTTGTGCGTACTGCTCTCCAATCAGTACCCTGCATATGATTACTGCTAAGCCGTTCGGGTACTCAAACAGACGCTTTCATATGTTTTGCATGCGCTGATCATAAGAGATCATGCAGGACAGCACTGGCACGTACCGGATGGTAAGAAAACGATATTCCTGCATGGTTACTCCCGGCTGCTGGAGCAGGAAACAATTCGTTATGCCGAAGAGCCCTCTCCTGAATAGTTCCTTTCTCACCAGTTTCCGTAACAGCCCGTATTGATCCGTTTCGAGCATGAAAGAGGGCGCTGGGGTCATTGGAATGGTCTGCTGCTAACTCGCACCGGCAGGGGATGACAGAGACCCGCCCCTCGGCTGTACAGTAGGAAAAGATTCGGAATGATAAGCGGCTGCCGGTTTCCTGAGAAAACGGCAGCCGAACATTTCCCGCGGAAAAGGGGAGTGCGGTTGAGAGGATCAGGACGGGGGTATCTTGCAGCTGGGCGGCCTGAAAGTCACCCAGCAGCAGTCAAGAGAGACGGTTTCAGCGGATGTAGAAGCCGGTCAGTGTGAAGGTTCCCTGAGCGGCGGGAATATCACCATAGAATACCCAGGTGAACGCACCTTCGAGCGATCCGTTGACGTTGGATACCGATCCTCCGTCAGAAGGTCCTGTAAGGCTGAAGCGCATATTCACTCCCGCCTGGACCGGGAATACCCCTTCTATTTTGCCGTTTGCGGTAAAGGAGAGTTTTTCGCCGGTGAGGGTGGTCATGGTGACGTCACTGTGGTTCGTTCCCTCGATTTCTGCCGGGTAGAATCCGTAATCCGGGTAGAGCGGACTGAGGTTGAAGTTCGTTCTGTTATCCATCACGACTGATGCGCCCTCAAGAAGCTCCCAGTCCGATGAAACCACTGAACCGATGAGCGTCTCATCTTCAGTTTTCCAGTGCGGACCTGAACCGACAGGGTAGGTGTCCGCCGCAATCTGATACACGGTGATGACAGCCTCAAAGGGTACCTTTGC
>CAYSRK010000206.1:0-4894 GCA_964433385.1 uncultured Spirochaetales bacterium | reverse complement strand
ACAGAGCTGCGAGGGTATTGGCGTGAGAGTGGAAGTTCCGGTAGAACTGTCTGTAAGCCCGTTCGCGTATGTCACGATCGGGACTGATAAGAAACTGGGAAAAGCTGCCGTGGCTCAAGGGCAGAGATCCTTCTTCCGTCTCTATCCGCCCGAAATCCATATCGACATCGGTGAGCGCCTGAAACGCCTTCTGCGGAGCTGCGGCCGCCTCGGACTGCAGCGCAAGAATTTTCTCTTCTGACGGTGTGAGAATATGGGGTTTGAAGCGCAGCAGTTTGTTGAGCATGATGGAGAAAGGCTTGATTCGCTCATCCTCCAGATAGGCCTGCATCGTCTCATCCGGTACGGCTTGAATTTCAGGGTCCACGAAGCTGAATGCAGCGGAAAATGCGCTTTCAGCCTGCATGATCTGCCCGTAGCGGGCCTGATTTTCACTGTCTCCTGCATCTTCGGCGTAGCGCAGAAAGGCATAGTATCCCAGCCGTTCCCCGAGTATGCCGGCATCACGGTAGAAGATAAGGAACCGGGCAAACAGGTCGGCGCTCTCACCGAGTTTACCCCGGTATGTGTCGGCCTCATCGACAAGCTTCCTGAATTTCTCAAGATCGGCGGCCCACGCCTCGTGGCCGCTGTACAGACTCGATAAATCCCAGCAGTCTTCGGGTTTCACCTCTGAACGCAGTGCAATGGTCTGTTCCTGTTTCTCACTCATGGTTCTGATTCCTCCGGTTCTCTTCTTCTGTCATATGATCAAGCAGGGCGCTCACACGTCTGCCGGCGCGTCCGCGGTGGCTGACTGCATTTTTCTCATCCTCTGAAAGTTCTGCCGCAGTTCTGCCGAATTCCGGGAGGAAAAACAGCGGATCGTAGCCGAAACCGCCCGATCCTGAGGGGGCAGTCCCGATCAAGCCGTGCAGGGTCTCCTGAAACGTGAAAACGCGATATGCATCGAGCATCAGCGTCATGCAGCAGACAAAAAACGCCTCCCTGTCGGAGACCGCACGCATCTTGTCCAGCAGAAAGCGGTTACGGTCACTGTCGCTGAGTTTTTTTCCGCCCGTTTTTGATCCGTAGCGGGCGGAGTAGACACCGGGCTCGCCGCCTAGGGCCGGGACTACAAGCCCGGAATCATCAGCGAGGACAGGGGAACCGCAGAGACTGAAGAGCGCAGCCGCCTTCCCTACGGAGTTGCCGAGAAAGGTCTCCTCTGTCTCCTCGAAGTCGAAAACGCCTTCAAAGCCGGCTTCAGCGGGCAGCAGCAGCGTATGCTCGCTGAGTATCCGGCTCAGTTCCCGCTTTTTGTGACTGTTGGCAGTTGCCAGGATGATGTTCATCCCATAGACCTTACTGAAAAAACGGGCGAAGGTCGAGAGGATAAACGGTACTTATCCCGATCTCTGTGCAAGCAGCTCAAGAAGGTAGCGTTTCCCGTAGAACACTGTCGAACTGACCGTACCGAGGGGGATGTCGAGCAGCTGCGAAATATGCCGATAATTTACCGTAGCCCTGACCGACGCTATTTCCCGGTTGAGACGGTTCAGTCTGTTCCGTTTTGTGCTGATCTGCTCAAGCAGCGTACAGTACTCCCTGCTGCCCGGCGGCTGATGCGAGAGTGCGAACTGTTCGCTGATCAGCGCTGCATAGATGCTGTTGCGCCGCATCCGCAGCTTTTCAATCTTGCTGAGGGTTCCGCGAGCTGTCTCCCTCAGCTGCTCAGTCCAGGCAAGCAGCCGTTCCGGCGGAATGCTCAGCAGCTCGGCGGCTTTCTCAGTCTGCTCTCCGCTCAGGTAAGGGGCGACAGTGAGAGTTATGATCAGTATCCTTCTCTGAACACTCGATCTTCGGGCAATATCGTCTTTCAGCCTCTCGGTTACCGGACCGTAACCGCCCGGATCCTCCGCGCTGAACAGCAGATCCTCCGGTCTCACGGCACTTTCCCATGGGTAGAGCTGCACTTCTTCAGCAAGACAGGCAGTGCAGGCTTTTTCCTGGTACTGCTCCCTGCGTTTCATGGTATGAAATGACTTGATCTTCCAGTAGATGATATTCTTCATGTACACCTCGAACGGTACCCCCTGGTATCGGAACCGCAGAAGTATGTTGTCCAGCAGCGGATTGAGATAAAGAAGAAATTCGCAGGCATGCTCCTCCGGAAGCAGGTTCGTCTCAATCGGAAAAAAGTAGATGAACCGGTACAGTTCCTCATAGACCGTATCTCGTTCCCCAAATTCTGAGAATTCAGGGCCGGTTTCAGCTGATCTGCGGTTCTGGTAGGTGAGTACCTTGTCGGTCAGGCGGGTGTAGGTCGGGTAATGGGGTGTTTTTTTTGCAGCGGACATAGTTCCTCCTTTGTCGTCTGTTTTGTACGTGAGGAACTGTTAAGCAGGGAGTATGCCAAATTGCACTCATGGCCAGCAAGCTGGAGGCGTAATAGAGGCATTCGGAGAGGCTTTTGCTCTAAATTACTGTAATACCGCCCGTTTACAGATGTAAGCGGTTTTCTGCATCAGTCGGAGAGGTAGAAGGCCAGTATGCCGACAACCGTCGACTTCGCCTTTTCGAGGGGCATGCTGAGCGTTGTGCCTGAAGCCTTCCGGTGACCTCCTCCTCCGAGACCGGCGGCAATCATTCCCACATCAATGGTGCTTTGCGCACCCGCCCGTAAACCGACAGAGCAGGAGAGTTCTTCGTTCTGGCGCAGGTAGACAACCACATCGCAGCTTTCAACCGAGAGGAGCTGACTGTAGAGCACATCCGAATCACGTTCAGCCTCCCCAAAGAGGGAACACTCTTCATACGTCTCCCAGGTTACCAGAAGGCGCCCGTGGTAATGGGACTCGGCGCGGGAGAGCAGCATGCCGAGCAGCCTGCGCGAGGTCAGCGACCTTCCGCCGTACATGGTGTCATAGATATCCTTGGGGGAAGCACCGGCCTCGGCCAGTTCAGCTGCCATGGCGAAAACCTCTGAGCGTCCTTCGTTGATGTGACGGAAAAAACCGGTATCGGCAGCAAGGCCGAAAAAGAGCCGCTGGGCATCGATCTGTGTAAGCGGCACCTTCAGCCGCTTCATAATCTGGAAAACCAGGAAGGTGACGGAAAATGCCCGGTCGAAGACGTAGCGGATATCGCCGAATTCCGACCCGGATGCGTGGTGATCAATTACCGCAACAGTATGGCCGGGCAGCAGAAGATCAAACGGCTCGATCCTGTCCGGAGTCGAACAGTCGAGGACGATGACCAGGGGATTGCTTTTGAGAAAATCAACAGATACCGAGGAGCTGAACAGCGGTTCGTAGTGCCGTATCTCTTTGCGGTCGAAGGGACCCGGCGAAAGCAGCAGGGTCCGCTTTCCCAGATAATCGAGGATGCTCTGCATGACCAGCTGGGAAGTAAGGGAATCGGCATCGGGGTTTTTATGCCCGATAATTAATGCTGATGAATGACTGATCAGAGCATGAATCAGCTCTTCGGGAACAGGCGGTGTTGCTACCATACGTTCATGTCCTTTTACTTGTCTATCTGCGGAAGGCCGGCAGGTTCTGAACTGTCCGGAACTGGCGCACCAGAGGAAAGCCTGAAGTCAGGCAGAGTATATTCCAGAGCATCGGTGAAAGTTCCGATATAGTGAATCCTGAGCGAATCGCGCACCTCCCGCGGGATATCCTCACCGGCGTCGTCCCTGTTTTCCTCAGGAAGCAGCACGGCAGCAATACTGTTCCGGTAGGCGGCAAGAACCTTCTCCTTGACGCCTCCGACAGGAAGAATTCTGCCCGTCAGGGTAATTTCCCCGGTCATGGAGATTCCTTCAGAGAGAGGTCGGTCAAGAAGACAGGAGAGGATCGCATGGGTGATAGTGATGCCGGCAGAAGGTCCGTCTTTCGGTATGGCTCCCTGAGGAACGTGAACGTGCACATCGTTTTCCTGCAGTATCCGGGGATCGATCCCGAAGTCGCGGATACGGGCCCTGATAAAGGAGAGACTGATTCTGGCACTCTCCTTCATCACTTCACCCAGGTTGCCGGTGAGGATGAGACTGCCGCTGCCCGGCATGAGGGCCGCTTCAACGGTAAGCAGCTGTCCCCCCATCTCGGTCCAGGCCAGACCGCGGGCAATGCCCGGGATACCTGTCTGCGGAGCATTATCGCTGCTGTGCAGCGGTTTGCCGATGAGACGCTGAAGACCTTTGGCGGTTACCGTTTTCCGTATCTCCTGAATCTCCTCCCTGGTGAGGGTCCGACGTATGCTCTCCTCCTCGAGATAGGATCGCGCAGTCTTGCGGATAACCGATCCGATAATCCGTTCCAGGTTTCTTACCCCCGACTCACGGGTATAAGAGTGGATGAGACGGAAGAGAGCGCTTTTCTGGAACGTGATGCCTGACTCTTCAAGCCCGTTTTCCTTCAGCTGTTTCGGTACCAGGAATTTCTCGGCAATCCAATACTTTTCAATATCGGAGTAACCGGGTATCTCGATCACCTCCATCCGGTCCCGCAGAGCGGGGGGGACGGTATGCAGTGTATTGGCTGTTGCTATGAACAGGACATGGGAAAGATCGTAGGGAACTTCGAGATAGTGGTCGGTGAAGGCTGAATTCTGCTCAGGGTCGAGCACTTCGAGGAGTGCTGATGAAGGATCTCCGCGGAAATCTGAGCCGAGTTTGTCTATTTCATCGAGAAGGAAGACCGGGTTCATGGTCCCCGCTCTCTTCATAGACTGAATAATCTTTCCGGGAAGGGCCCCCACGTAGGTTTTGCGGTGGCCACGGATCTCAGCTTCATCCCGGACGCCGCCGAGAGACATTCTGATGAAACTGCGGCTGAGCGTACGGGCGACTGAGCGGCCGAGCGATGTCTTGCCGGTCCCCGGAGGACCCACGAGACAGAGTATCGGACCT
>CAYSRK010000205.1:0-7851 GCA_964433385.1 uncultured Spirochaetales bacterium | reverse complement strand
GACCTTTACCGCCGCGATAAGCGCCAGCGCGACAGCCCCGGTGAGGGCGGCGTTGACGAGCGTTCCCCCGATCCCCGCAGCCTGGAAGAAATCGTTGATCAGGCGTCCGGGATGGACCTGCAGCTGGACAAACCCCCGAAACGCTGCCGAGGGTCCCTCAGCTATGATGCCGGTGATGAAAAGCGCGGCAAGAAAGAGTGAGAGCAGTATAAGAAGCCGGGAATGTTGTGCATCCATGCGGTACTCCACGGGAGACAGGGTCGACGGAAAAAAAACTTGGTGCAGTATAACACAGATTCAGCGGTTCCGGGGAGAAATTACCTCCTCAATCGCGCGGGAGAGTTCATTGAGAGAAAACGGCTTTCGCAGCAGGTGCAGCCGGGTCCCCGATTCCTTGTTCACGATTACCTTTGCGGAGTAGACGGAAGTATAGAGACAGGGCAGGTCGGGGAGATGCGTCTTCAGCTTTTCGTGCAGCTCCATTCCGGTCAGGTCGGAGAGCGCAACTTTGGTTATCAGCAGATCGATAGGGATCTTACTCTGTTCCGCCGCCGCATACGCATCATCGGGATTGAGGAACGGGATAACCGTGTACCCGAGACTCTTCAGCATGAGCTCCATGAGCTGGAGCATCTGCGGCTCGTCATCAACGACGAGAAAGGTTCCGGAGGAGGTCTGCGCAGCTTCAGGGGAGCGGAGGAGCGGGTGCCGTCTCGTGAGCGCCGTCTCTCCTGACTTGGGAAGGTAGATCTCAAACGTTGATCCTGCTCCCGGTGCGCTCCTGAGACGGATGAACCCGAGGCTCTGCCGCACGATCCCGTAGACGGTGGAGAGCCCGAGACCGGTCCCCTTTTCCACCGGCTTGGTAGTGAAGAAGGGTTCAAAGACCTGGGCGATGATCTCCTCACTCATGCCGCACCCGTCATCCGTGACGGAGCAGATGACGAAATCGCCGGCGTAACACTCCGGGTTCAGCCGGCAGTAGGCTTCATCAAGGGAGACGTTGGCTGTCCTGATGGTGATTGTACCGTTGTCAGAGACTGCATCCCGGGCATTGACGACGAGGTTGGTAATAATCTGGCCGAACTGGGAGCTGTCGATGAAGACGTCCCAGACCTCGTCTGCGGGTTTCCAGAACAGCTTAATCCGGGAACCGATGAGATGCTGCAGCATCTTCAGCAGCTGCTCTATTTCCCGGTTGACCTGGATGATCTGCGGTTCAACCGGCATCTTCCGGCTGAACTGGAGCAGCTGCCGGGTGAGCGCGGCAGCCCGCTCGGCTCCTCCGGAGACTTCGCTGATGTAATCCCGGGCATCCAGTGCCTGCGGCAGCTGTTCAAGCTCAGCGTGGGCAAGCTGGGCATACCCCGCGATGCCCTGAAGGAGATTGTTGAAATCGTGGGCGATCCCGCCGGCCATATTCCCGATGATCTCGAGCTTCTGGGTGTGAAGCAGCTCCCGCTCCAGCTGGGTGCGCTGCTTTTCAGCCCTGTCACGCTCTTCCCTGATGTTGATCGTGTGAACCGAGAAGGCAATATCAGATGCCATCTCCTCAAGCAGGGAGCTCTCCTCCTCGTCGGCGATGAAGCGTGAATCAGCGCTGACAATCAGATAGCCGAACCTGATTGCATGGTGGTCGAGGGCGAAGCAGATATACCTGGCAGTCGAAGGTTCAGCCGAAGACTCCGCAGTCAGCTGCCGGAACAATTCAGTATCTATCACCAGGCTTGAGATGTCGCGCATCTTCTCAGCAAGCAGCTCCACGATGTGCGGCTGATCCGCGCTGGGAGAATCCGCCGGCTGCTCACCGCTCCCCGATTCGGCTGCCAGTTCGAGCCGGTGCTCCTGGTCAACCAGGATGATCCGCGCATAATCGTATCCGCGGTTGCTGATAATGAGCCGGCAGCCGGTCTCAATAAGGGTTTGCTTACTGCGGGCTTCCATGACCAGTGCCTTGATATCCCTGATCGTGTGGAGGATGGAGTTGAGGTGCTTCTCCCGCATCTCGGTCTCTATCCTGCGGGTGATGTCGATGCAGAATCCCTCGATGGAATCAGGCGATCCCCCCTCTTTCCGCGATATCCGTGCGCTCAGGTCAAGCCAGACGGTCTTACCGTTCCTGTCGTTGATCGGTACCTCAATGCTGCGCACGCTCTGGGTCCGAAAGAGCATGCGCCGCAGCTCTCCCATCTGTTCGCGGCGGTGAAAGAGGGCAGGGGGGATCTGTTTGATATCGGCAGAGAGTTCCTCGTCAGTGCGGTAGCCGAGGATGGTGCGCATGGTCCGGTTGAACTGCAGGACTTCCCCCCGCAGGCTGAGGGTGAAGATGCCTACCGGGGCCTGGGTGATGAGCGTTCTCAGGCGCCGCTCTCCGGAGGCGAGGGCAGCCTCCACCCGCTTCCGTTCGGTGATGTCAGCGGCGACGCACATGATTGCCCTGACCGGTCCCCCTCTCTCACGGATCGGGGCGGTCGAGAGACTGATCGGGATTTCGCTTCCGTCCCTGCGCCTGCGCAGGATCTCCACCTCGGTAAATCCGTTCCCGCTCACAGCCCGGTCGCGCAGTCGGGCATACTCGTCCTCCCGGGAGGGGGGAACGATCGGGTTCGTCTTTCCGACTACCTCCTGAGCGCTCCACCCGAAGATCCGTTCAGCCGACTTGTTCCAGTTGAGGATTGTACCCGCAAGGCTAATGGTGAAGATAGCCAGGGGAGAGGCTTTGATCATGGCGCGCTGGAGCTCAGTCGAGCTTCTCAGCCTGTTTTCCATCTCCACCTGGGTGGTAACGTCCCGTACGGAGAGGATGAGGATCCTCTTTCCCTCGTTTACGACGGCCCTGCCGGAAAGGTCGGCGGCAAAACTGCTGCCGTTTTCATCGGCATGGTGCTGAAAGAGGCGGACAGGGGCGGAGAAACCGGCCATGATCTCTTCTGAGAGCTCCCGGGAACTGCGTTCGTTGGGGACGAGGAGGGAAGATATATGCTGGGAGACAAGACTGCTGCGGCTGTAGCCGTAGCGGCTAAGCGCCGCTTTATTGCAGTCTGTGATCCTGCCTTGCTCATTGATGAGGAGCGTGGGGTCGGGGTTGCTGTCAAAGAGATCCCGTGTCCAGACCTGCCTTTTCTCCAGCATCCGGGCTGAGGATTTGGTGAGCAGGTAGACGAGGGCGGTGGTAATGGTGATAAACAGAATTCCCTTTCCCGTCTGGATCAGGGCGTGGCCGGCGTACCTCGCGAAGACATGCTCTGCCAACCAGTCGGTAGTGAGGATCCACAGCAGTCCGAATGCTCCGTAAATTGCGGTAACAGCAGCCGGTTTCAGCCAGTGCTTCATCTTGAATATTCCCGTTTTTCACTCTCTCAGCACTGCAGAACAGCGGAACTGCAGGTATAACGATACTTCCAAGGTACTTTTTATCATCCCCTGATAGTAAAGATACGGTGAAGCGGGAGAGATGTCAATCTTGCGCCGGCAGAAGGATACTTCTGCCGGCGCAAGACTCCGGAATCAGATTCATCAACGGCTGCCGTGCGAAACGGCTGACTGCAGACGACGATGGGAAGCTGGTGAACAGAAACGCTCTTCCTGCTGCCTCCAGACTTATCATTGAGGGGAGTTGCCTCACCATTCTCAGAAACCCGGGGGCTTGAGTTGCAGAAGTGAATGGTAAGCCCGGGAACGATCTGCTCCGGAACCATATTCATGGTTTGGAAGAGGTGTATGACTGCATCCTCGGTCCTCTCCGGTATCACAGCTGGTTCATTGGGCGGATTTATCATCGTACCGGCAACACCAGATTTTCCGGCTGCCGAAGTGTATCAGGCTCTCTATGAGATTTCCCTGGAAGGGATTGGGCGTTTGAAAGTTTTTCCCGACTTGAATATCTGTATCGGTCTGCCTGCTGTTTCCAGCCAGCAGCAGTTTCTTTGGTTTTGGACAATACAATTCTTCAGTATCAGAATTCTGCACGTATGCCTGCCGGTACGCAAGAGCCTGATCACCCGATAAGGTTGGTAAATTGCCTGAATGGAATCACCGAACATATCCCTGATGCTCCGGGAGATTTCGACCTCTGTGCTAGTCGCGGGAGGCTGCTTCATCAGATGGTAATATCGAAGCATAACCGCAGCTGAGAGTGTCATCCCCATTCAGCCGTTCAATTCGGCAGTCTCAGCAGGCCGGCTTTTCCAGCCTAAAACAAACGGGCTGATCGCAGATGGCGGCATGGCTCACAGGAACAGCTTCATGACAGGCAACATATCTGCCTGAAGAGTACCGATACGTATCAGGATAAGCTATAGCAGTAGTCCTCACAGCAGACTGTGAACTGTACTGAGGACGAGTTTTGTCCCGCAGCTTCACACCACCTGCTTCATACGCACGTTTCTTTCATTCAGTGACAAACGGTTTCGGATCATCATATCTGCTGCGCGACGCTGAAAACACGGTATCGGGAAGAAGGGGCCGACTGCACGGCAGCGGGTGAGGAAAGAACAGGCGGGATGCCGAACAAACCGTGGTCAGGAGGAACTGCTTGAGCGCCTGCCGGCAGTTCGGGACAGCTGCAGGTGCCGTGTGATGATGCCCAAAAGGAACAATCCCTACCGGTGTTCCTTCATGAAGGCCGCAGCTGCCGCGGCGGTCTGCCGCTGCTGCTCCTCTGCCGTGATCAGGGGTATCCCGTCGCCCTTCTGCGCTCCGTAGGAGCCGAACTGGGCGTGGCTGCCTCCGGGGAGCAGGACAAACTCCGTACCCGGGGGGAGCAGGGCCCGGGATTCCTCAATCTCTTGCGGGGAGGCAAGTCCGTCAAACTCAGCGTAGATGCTCATTACCGGGACCGAGGAGTCGGTAAGCGGCTTTCCCCCGGCGGGGTAGGAGCCGAGGAGGATCAGGCCCGAGAAGGGTTTTTCCCCTGACTTCTCCAGGTCATGGACCAGGGAAGCGGCCATGGCTCCCCCGAGGGAGTGACCGGCGATAAACCACCGCGTGAACTCAGGGAACTGCTCCATAGCTTTCAGCCCCCGTTTCGGGGCGAAGACGGCAAGATCAAAGGGCATAGGCACGATGATCACCGCAGCCTCTGCCGCTGCGCCGATCTCCCACGCTGCAGGGATGTAGGCCTCAGGGGAGACCAGCCCTCCGGGGTAGAAGATAAGGGCAGTCTCAGCCGCTTCGGACGGGCGGAGGATAAGCAGGTTCCCCTCCCGGGTGAGGGACTCGGTCAGCTGCCCGGTCTCCTGAAAGACCGGAGGGTAGCTTGAGCATGAGGCAAGCATAATGAGTGCTGCAGTGCATGACAGCAGCATGTACAGTTTCTGCCTGCGGTTCACGGTTATTTATCCATCTCGGTCATGCCGGCCACAAACTGCTTCTGCATGAAGATGATGATCAGCACCGGAGGGGTCATGGCGATAATAGTCGTTGCCATGATGATTTGCCACTCCGCCTGCGCGTCCCCGACGGCGAGCATCCGGCGGATGCCGATGAGGATTGTCTGGTACTGCGGCTCGGTGGTGATCAGCAGGGGCCAGAGGTACTGGTTCCAGCCGTAGATGAACTGGATGACCACCATCGCCGCAATGGCTGTCTGCGTGACCGGGATAAGCACGAGGCGGAAGAAGGCCATGGGACCTGCCCCGTCGAGTTTTGCCGCCTCGGCAAGCTCATTGGGAACGCTCATGAAAAACTGCCGGAACAGGAACGTTGCCGTGGCCGATACAATCGCAGGCAGGATCAGCCCCGCGTAGCTGTTAAGCAGATTCAAGTCGGCGATAACCTTGTAGGTGGGCAGGATCCGCACCTCGACCGGCAGCATGAGGGTGATGAAGATCAGCCAGAAGAAGAAGCTCTTGCCGGGGAACTTGAAGTAGACCAGAGCGTATGCGCCCATCAGGGAGAAGACGATCTTGCCGAGCGTGATGCCTACGGCCATGATGAAGCTGTTTCTCAGCATCTGCAGGGCGGCTACCGTAGAGCTTCCCGTGGTCGACTGCGACCCCTGAAGGAGGGCCGTTGCGTAGTTCTCCAGTCCCAGTCCACCCGGGAGGATGGGAATAATCCGTGAGCCGGTCAGCGCCCGAAGCGAGTGGGTGGAGGCGACAAAGGAGATGTAGATCGGGAAGAAGACGAGCAGCAGCCCGAGGATCATTACCGCGTGGCGGAATACTTTCGGCCCTATCCGTCTGTCGACCATAGCCATGGCTGCGCCTCCTTAGTAGATAACCTTCCGCTCCATAAAGCGGAACTGCAGGGATGAGAAGAGAATGACGATCATCATCAGGATAACCGACTGAGCGGCGGCTGCGCCGAGGTCCATGCCGAGAAAGCCGTCTACGTAGACTTTGTAGACCAGGGTGGCCGTGGCATGGTTCGGGCCGCCGCGGGTGAGCTGGTGGATGACGCCGAAAGTATCGAAGAAGGCGTAGACGAAGTTCATGATCACGAGGAAGAAGGTTGTCGGGGTGATCAGGGGGAAGGTAACCCGCCAGAACTTCTGCCAGCCGGTCGCTCCGTCTAGCTCGGCCGCCTCAATCAGCGATTCGGGAATGTTCTTCATCCCGGCGAGATAAAAGAGGAAGTTGTAGGAGATCTGTTTCCAGGTGGAGGCGATGACAACGAGAATGAAGGCCTGGCCCCCTTTGATCGTATGGTTCCAGGCTATCCCGAACTGCCGCAGGGCATAGCTCAGGATGCCGACTGTCGGGTTGAAGAGAAAGAACCAGAGCACGCCGGCGATCAGGGATGCTATGGCGTAAGGCCAGATGATCAGGGTCTTGTAGACCATAGCCCCGCGCGTGATCTTCGTGGCTATCGCGGCAAGGAAGAGGGCGACGGCGATGGAGAAGAAGGCGACCGAGATGCCGAACCGGAAGCTCGTGGAGAACGACTGCCGGTAGAGGCGGTCGCTGAAGATATCGATATAGTTCTTGAAGCCGACGAATTCCCTGCTGATGCCGAAAGCGTCCTCCATAAGCACCGACTGGAAAACCGCCTGGCTTGCCGGCCAGATGAAGAAGACCATGACGATGAGCACTTCGGGGGCAAGCAGCAGATAGGGCAGGAACTTATTGGGAAACGTCACCTTGCTGTAACCGGTCATTGGCGTCTTACCCCCTCTTTAGCTACGGGTATCCATGCTGACAGCCGGAATTACTCTCCCCATTGTACACCAGGTTCCCCTTTTGCGTGTACGAAAAATGGGAGAAACGTTTCTTCAGCTGTTCTGCTCAGGGAAAAAAGAGCAGGATGCCGGTCTGAACCGGCATCCGCTCGAAACGAGAAGCAGTGAATCAGATTACTTGTTGGTCTGCTCAAACCGGCGCAGGAGGGCGTTTCCGCTTTCTACCGCATCGTTGAGAGCCTCCTGGGCGGTCTTGTCCCCGCCGAAGACAGCCTCCATCTCGTCTTCGATCAGGTTCCTGATCTGGACGAAGTTTCCGAACCGGATTCCCATGGAGTTCTGGGTAGGATCGTTGAGGAGCATCTGTTTGATCGCGATGTCGGTTCCGGGGTTCTTCTCATAGAATCCCTGCTCTTCCGAGAGGGCGAAGGCTGCCTCGGTGATCGGGAGATAGCCGGTCTGCTGGTGCCACCAGGCCTGTACTTCGGGAGTGTAGAGGAATTCAAAGAACTTTGCCACGCCCTTGTACTCGGCTTCGGTATGCCCTGCCATCGGGTAGAGGGCTGCCCCGCCGATAATCGTGTTCTGGGGAGCTCCCGGCTGGCTGTCCCAGTAGGGGAGGTTGGAGACGCCGAATTCAAACTCGCAGGTGGTCAGGAATCCCGCATACCCGGCGGAGGATTCGGTGTACATACCGACCTCGCCGCTGGAAAAGAGCGCGTTGCCGACAT
>CAYSRK010000204.1:0-16720 GCA_964433385.1 uncultured Spirochaetales bacterium | reverse complement strand
TAAAAACGACGAACGGTAGCCGGTCTGCCTCAGACAGTCGCCTGAAGACAGTGTATCAAACCCACCAGCTCATGGTGTACTTTTTATCATTCCTCCTTGATCAATATCTCAATTTCAATCCCGCAGTCATGTACGGGCAGCTGAATTCCGTAGAAAGACGGTTTACAGAACATTTCTCAGAACCACGCTCTTCAAGAGACGGCTTCTCGAACATCCTCCCGCGAAGCTTCGGGGACTGAATCAATTATTAGGTTGTCAGCAGGATCGCGAATTTCTATCACCTTCTCGGTTGAGGAAGAACGCTGCCAACCGCCTATAAGCATGAACATGCAAAACCTCTCAGCAAACTATTCACTTGTTAAACATTTTAGTAAAAGCTTTAACCTCACAGAAACATATTATCATTCGGGTTCGCCCAGTTGTCAAGCCCAAATAATCACATTCATTCTGCCCCCGTCACGGTCAAAGTGCGAAACGGTGCAGAACAGCACGAGAATACGCTTAATGAGGAGATCAGGTGTCAGTCCGGGAATGATTGAAATCAGTGAAATTCAGAATAGTTCGAATTTCGTGTCCAGCCGAGCTTCAGGGAAATCATCATTGCAGTTTCCTGCACAGCATCTCTGATGAACTCCTGGCGGTTGTCAAGTCTGGTCATGGGCACCGAAACACTGATGGCGGCAATCACTTTGTTTGTCCGATCGTACACCGGACAGGCTGTGCAGTAAAGGTCATTACTGGATTCACGATCGTCAAGTGCGTACCCGCACTGCCGGATTCTTCGGATGTGCACCATCAGATCGGAAAAGCTGCTGATCGTCCGGGGAGTAAACACGTGGAATGGTTCTCTGCTGAAGGTCCGCTCCAGTTTCTCGTCGCTCCAGGATGCAAGAATCGCCTTTCCAAGGCCGGAACAGTACATCGGCACACTCGAGCGGCCCAGCCTTGATATCGACCGGATTACCGATTTCTCCGCTTCGATGCTGTCGATGAAGACCAGATGATTATCATCCTCTACGGCAAGGTGCACGGTATCGTTAACTTTCTCCATAAGGTCGTGGAGTATTGGGTGCGCCGTCTGGTGCAGCTGCACCTGGGAAAGATAGGTCACCCCTGCCTGAAACAGTTTGAACCCCAGCTTGAATGTCTTCGTACTGCTGTCCATTTCGAGGTACTTGCCATCGAGCAGCGTATAAACCAGACTGAAAACGCTGCTTTTGGGAATATGAAGATACTTGCTCAGTTCGGTGATGGTGACCGGGCGCCTTTCTTCAGCAATATAGTCGAGGATTTTCATGGTCCGGTAGGCAGCCTTGTTAAGATTCTTCTGATCCTCCATGATCAATCACTCCATATTCCCTAAGTATTTGCTGATTTTTGCGGTGCAGATCTTCGATCTGGGCCGCGGTCGCTTCATCGAATCGACCCCGAATTTTGGTCCTAGTATACTGGGTAAACGGCAGGCCTTCAAGGCTGAGATAATATTTGGCAGTAAGCGGATAGCAGCGGCGAGTTACCACATCGTCAGCCCAGACCAGATATGATGAGAGCTCCTTCGCCCTTGCCGGCTGAGTCTGGTAATTATCGACAAGCCAGACATAGAGTTCCGGGATGATGTTCGACATGATGCTGCTGTAGCCGGCACATCCGGCATGGAGCGAATCGAGCAGGGTTGCCGTATGGGCATTGAAAATCTTCAGCCTTGTCCCGCGAACAGCCTCAAGCTTCCGCAGTATCAGCTCCAGGTCACAGCAGGTGTCTTTCAGGAAATCGAATCTTCCTGATCCGTTGCAGTGCTGCAGCATTTCCGGAGATACTATCCGCTTGTAGGGATAGGGAGATTCATAGATCCCGAGCCGTACGGCCGGATCGATCCGATCAATGATATAATCGACTCGCTCAAGCCAGACGGCATCAGATTCCTGCTGATCAGCTGTCGTACTCGATATGAGGACCACGGCGTCAACCCCGGTCTCTGCAACCCGCTTGATCTCTTCAATCTGCCTCTCCAGCCCTGACTCGAGGTTGCCGCTGGCAATTACCGGGATTCTTCCGGCTGACCGCCTCACGATAAACCCCGCGAGCTCCAGACGTTCTGACAGGGTCAGATCGAATGCCTCGCTCGATTTACAAACCGCGAAAAGGCCGGCTGCCTGTTTCCTGATATACCATTCAATCAGCTCTTCAAGAGCCGGATAATCAATTGTGCCCTGGTTCGTAAAGGGAGTTACCATGGTCACCCAAACACCATTATCAATTGCTGCATTCATGAAAACACGTTCCTTTAAACCGCGGTTTTTCTCTAGACCAAGCCTTATAAACCGGCACAATCTTAGGATAATCCTGACGAGCTGTCTGCGTGTGCCGCTCAGAAGCGGGGACAAACCGACAGCAGACAGCCAGCAATTCTTTCATCGGCAGCCTTCCTTCCCGACCGGGATGCTGCCTCTCACTGTTCATCCGAACAGATTGGGAAGAAACAGTACAATCTGGGGAATATAGGTTATGATCAGGAGTACAATCAGCATTACACCCACCATGGGCAGGATTTCCTTGATTACTTCCCGCAATGGCGTATCGGAAATACCCGAAACGATGAACAGCAGCATCCCGAACGGCGGAGTCGAAAGACCGATCATCATATTCAGAACGATAACAACCCCGAAATGAATGAGATTGATCCCCAGAGCATTCACCAGCGGCAGCATCATCGGAACGAATACCAGCTGGATCGTTGAAACGTTGACAAACATGCCGAGAAGAATGAACAGGATGTTGATAACCATCAGCAGCACATACTTGTTGCTCGTGATGTTCAGGAAGGCGTTTGCCAGCATGTACGGAATATTCTCGCTTGACACGATAAACGAGAGAACCGCCGATGATGCGATCATTACCCCGATGATTCCGGTAGTTCTCGCCGTATCGAGCAGGATCTTCCACAGTTCCCTCAAAGACATGGATTTGTAGATAAGAAAGCAGACAAGGAGTGAATAGGTCGCCGCTACTGCCCCTGCTTCTGTCGGAGTCATGATTCCGGTGTAGATTCCCCCGAGAAGGATCACGGGGGCAAAAAGAGCGGGAAGAGCCTTTACGGTAAAATTGAGAAACTGCCTGGGGCTGAACACTTCACCTCTTGGATAATTTCGTTTTCTCGCTATGAAGACGATATAGATCATCAGCGCAACAGCCAGAAGCAGGCCAGGAATCATGCCGCCAAGAAACAAGGCTCCAACGGAGGCCCCTGAATACATGGCGTAATAGATCATGGGAATACTCGGGGGAAAAATTGGGCCGATGGTGGAGCTTGCTGCGGTGATAGCGCAGCTGAACCCGTCGTCATACCCCTCTTTGCGCATTGATTCGATTTCCATCGACCCCAGCCCGGATGCATCAGCGACGGCACTGCCGGTCATACCGGAAAATATGAGTGAGGCAACCACATTGACGTGACCCAAACCGCCCCGGCGGTTGCCGACCAGCCCTGTTGCGAACCTGAACATGTACTCGGTAACCTTACCGGAGTTCATGATCTTTGCAGTGAACAGAAACAGCGGTACTGCCATGGCCACAAAGCGGGTAAACAGATTGTTCAGGGCTGTATCTGCCAGCAGGCCCACATCCATACCGTTGATGAGAAAGTAGACGATTGAACCGCCGATCATACCGAAGGCAATCGGAATCTTCAGGACAAAGGTGAGAACAAATATGAGAATCAGCACATACATCCCCAGACTCATGCAGCGCCTCCTTTGCGGGCTTTGATTCTTGAAGCAAGTATCCTGACATCGCGGACAACATCTATAAGCAGATAGAGAGTCGAGAGAACGATGAAAAACATGAAGGGGAAGAAAATATAGATCATCGGGATCCGAAGGGCCCCGCTTTTCATGATTCTTGAGAAATAAATGTAATCCCATGAGGGAAGAATGGCTGCGGCTAATGTAACAACCAGAAAGATTTCTCCGATAAGCCTGAAGGCAAGCTTTCCACCTTCACCAACCTTCATGTAAACAAGATCAAAATCGATATGGCGGTGGACCCTCACCCCATGGATCGAACCAAGCATTATGGTCCATAAAAACCCGGCCAGTGAAAGATCCCATGGCCAGACGGCCGGGTCATTCAGAACATACCGGGTGAAAACCTGCACATTGAACGCTATAAACATGAGGATAAATGCTATCGTCGGTATGTATTCCTCGACAATGCTCTGTAAGATCGATACGATTCGCTTGATATTCATATGCTCTCCCCCATAAGGGCTAACAGGATTGCTTCCCGTACGCTGCCATACGCAGGTGCACGATTGCCTTTCGTGAGTCAGTGCGGGCTTCTGGTGAATGACGCATGAGGTGCCGGCTCAGACAGCCCTTGGACTGATTCCCCGGTTATCGGGGAATCAGCCGCAGTGAGATTACATATCAGTTCTTTTACTTCATGTTTACAATACTGTTGAACAGTTCCATGTCCCATGCCGCGGTCATCTTCTCGTTATCAAGATAGGCTTTGCGGACGTGGGAACTGAAGGCCTCAAGATCGGAGTAGACAATATTCATGCCCTGAGCCTTGAAAAAATCAATCAGCTCGGCTTCCTTGTTCAGTATTTCTGCATCATTGTATTCCCTGGCTTTTTCGATGGCAGCAAGGATTTTTCCTCTCAGATCATCACTCAGTTCCTGCCATAGTGCTTCACTGATGACCGGGGTTGTCATCGATATGTAGTGGTTTGTAATGCTGATTGATTTTGTGACTTCGTAAAACTTGGCAGATTGAACTGTCGGCAGAGGATTGTCCTGTCCGTCGATGGTACCTGAATTGAGCGCCATGTAGATTTCACCGAAAGCAAGCGGGGTCGGTGTTGCTCCCAAGGCGCGCCCGAGGAACATATAAGCTTCCGTTTCCGGCATGCGCAGTTTTACCCCACGCAGATCCTCAGGAGTCATTACCCCTTCTTCCGATCGGAGATTAACCTGCCTTGCCCCGAGGTAGAACGTTGACAATGGACGGATCCCAATTTCCTTCGCCACCCTGTCGTAGAAAGCTTTTCCGATTTCACCGTTGAGGACGCTGCTCATGTGGTCATAGTCAGTGAAGAGATAGCCGGCGACAAACATCGACATATAGGGAGCATATTCCGCCATCGTAGCCGGACTGGTGTTTGCCATCTCCAGGTTGCCTCTCATGATGGCCGGCAGCTGCTGAGCCGCATTGAACAGTGCTGCCGAATGATGGACCTGCACCTCAATCTGGCCGTTGGTACTCTTTTCCAGCTCTTCCTTGAAGAGCATGAACGCTTTGGTAGCAACCTGCTCAGCTCCTCCGACAACTGATACCCTGATGGTATATGTCTTCTGTTCTTCTGCTGCCGGAGCTTCTTCAGCAGCAGCAGCAGCTGCTGCTCCAGCCGCAAAGACAATAAGACAAATCACCATAATAACCTTTTTCATACTAGCCTCCTTGATCTTTTGTTCAGTATTCTGAACCGCGTTCTTATTATAGCACATAATTTCGGGCAGTCAAACATTTCTTCGCTGCAGCATACAACAATTTCTGCTCTCCCGCAGTCGGTTCTTGGCACATGTCGCTGAACAGCTCTCAGCGCATTCTTCCTTCCGTCGTTAACTGATAATCTTTGTAGAAATCCCGCATTGAAGCAAGGTGCCATGGCTGATGATCCGCTTCTCTTGTTCCTCCTGCAGAATAGTCAAATCTTTGAGGGGCAGCATCAAAATGCCCCGGCCTGACCGGCAGAGGAAGCGGATCGGCGGAGGTGAATGCCCAGTCAAGAAGGATGTCCTTCATCTCCCGCTTCTCCAAAGATCCTTCCAGGACATCCCATAGATTCGTCTGTTCATAGGGATCCTCCTCCAGGTTGTAGATCTCACCGTATGGTTTGCCGGGATAATAGACCATCTTCCACTCTTTCCATCTCACCATGGTTCCAAAATAATTTTCGCTGAACACTGCCTCCCGTTCAGAGTGTTCCTGATTTTTCAGAATCGGCACCAGGGTGCAGGCCTGCACCCCCGGACCCGGCTCGGCATCTGCAAGTTCACACAGGGTAGAAAACACATCCATCAGTTCGACTTTTTCCTCCGTCCGCCGAGACATGAACCTGCCCGGTCCATGAACAATCAAAGGAACCCTAACGCTCTGCTCGTAAAAGCACTGTTTGTAGAAGAGACCATGATCCCCAAGCAGGTCTCCGTGATCAGAAGCATAAATTGTGATGGTATCATCCGCGAACCCGCACTCATCAAGGGTCTTCATGACAGCTCCAACCCAGTCATCGACAAGGGTGTTCAGACCGTAATAACATCTCCACATATCGAGACGCTGCTCCTCAGTGATCTCATCGGATCGAAAACCCCACTTGATCCGGTTGTTTATGTAGTCGTAGGCTTCCCTGGGCTTCTGCTCAATTTCATTCACACCCATGTTTCTCGCCGGCATAGATACGTTCCGGTAGAGTCCGTCATAGGGAACAGGAGGATCGTACGGATTGTGGGGGCTGGTAAATGAAACAAAGAGGCAAAACGGTCCTTCCGCCTGCTTCAGATATTCGCAGGCACTGCGGCCTATGAAGCTGTCCATATGGAGTTCCTGGGGAAGTATTGATGTCAGTGATGAAAGTCTTCTCCTGTACGCCTCCGATTCCGTCTGGTAGAGTTCCTTCCTTGAGTACCCATGGACATTCAGAAAGCGCGCATAATCGTCCGGGCAGTCACGTTGAAATTTTGCCTCCGCGATAATTCGTCCGTCAAATCCGAAATTGTCATACCAGGGCGTGACATGCATTTTCCCGATTGCTGCCGTGCGGTATCCTGCCCGACCTAAACATGCCGCGAAACTGCTTTCACCTTCTCCTGGCGCATGCCAGTTGGACCGTACCCGATGTGAATGGGGATATCTTCCCGTCATAAGACTGTATCGGCTGGGGCAGCAGAGCGGATTCTGGACATAGCAATTATCAAAAGTTACCCCTTCGGAGGAGATTCTATCGATATGCGGAGTCCCGGCAGCACTGCTGCCATAGCAGCCGAGGGAATCCGGGCGCTGCTGGTCGGGGAGGAAAATCAGAAAATTGGGTTGTGCCTGCTTTTTGCTCATGGTGAGTCCTTTTCGTGAACCGTCAACAATGTTCCGTATTACGAATCCTGTTCGTATTATAGCACATAATATACAGTTGTCAATATCCGATCGGACCGTAGATTAGTCTCCACTACCCTGCTTGCTTACAGGGCCAGCTTAGATATCGTATCTGTTTATTCTCTTTACATGTGTTCTCCTGTATCAGCTGGGCATTTCTGAATCATGACAAATCTGCCCGTGAAGGGATTGAAAAGTAACCCTGCCCGTAGTACCATATATAAAACAGTGTTCTATATTATGAACACAAGGAGCTCGTTATGGCGAAAAACATTCTTTTAATCATGACAGACCAGCAGCGCTTTGACTCATTGGGCGTATACGGATGCCCGCATGTACCAACACCCCACATCGACTCTCTAGCGGAACATGGCATCATTTTCGACAACTGTTACGCAAACAATCCAGTCTGCACTCCGAGCCGGGCAAGCATCTTCACGGGAAAGCCGATTGTCGGACACCATGTCTACCGTCTGCATGACAACCTCCCCCAAAAGGAAATTCCCTTTCCCTACCTGCTTCGCAACGCCGGCTACGAAACAGCCCTGTTCGGCAAACTGCATCTTTCGAGTCGGATTTTCGAAGACCGTTTCCGCCATCCGCACGACGGATTTGACATATACCAGGAATCAAAATCCCCCTACCTTCCGATGAGTGAGCTGAACGGATACCTGCCCTGGCTGCGTGACAACCACCCCGAGGTTTTTGCTGAACTTCAGCAGAAAAAGCGGAACTTCGGTCATTTTTCTGAGGAAACTCACTTGAGCAACTGGATTGCATCCTCTGCGATCGATTTTCTCGAACATCGCGATCATGAAAGACCGTTCTTCTGTTATACCAGTTTTTTCGATCCGCACGACCCCTACAATGACTATCCTTTATCCATGGAAGGTGCTGTACATACCCGAAATCTGATGGATCTGCTTCCGGAACCGGATTCATGGGACTGCATGCCGGAAGGGATCCGGAGAGAACATTATCATGGATACTTAGGTAATCCTGCCGCCCTGGACAGCAATATGCTCCATAATATTCGACTGGGGTACCATGCCTCGATAGCTTTCATTGACAAACAGGTGGGCAGGATTCTGGATGCCCTTGATCGGCTTGGTCTGCGCGACGATACCCTGATTATCTATTCGAGTGATCACGGCGACATGCTCGGCGACCATGGGCTGCTTGCCAAGGGGGCATTTTTTTATGAACCTTGTGTAAAAGTACCGCTCATCATGGATTCTCCAACGCTCAGATCAGAAAAACCCCGTCGGTGCGGATCTCTCGTCCAAGGGCATGACATTGCTTCCACCATTCTACATTATGCCGATATCCCCGAATCACAATATCGGCATCTGATGCCGGAATCAGTCGATCTTCACAGCACTGCCGGATCGGAGGAGACTTTAGAAGAACGTCCGGCAGTCTGCCTCTACCGCGGGACGAGCATTGATGATACAAAAAGCTATTTTGATCCGCCGATCAATGCAGCAATGATCCGGTCCGGGAACTGGAAGCTTACGCTCTACTTCAATTCAGGTAACCGTGAAACTCCGCTTGAAGGCCAGCTTTTCGATCTGGAACATGATCCGCAAGAGCTCAAGGACCGCTTTTCGGATCCGGAGTATCAGGAAATTAAGCTGAAGCTCCTGTTTCTGTATACTGCCAGGACGAATGAGATGGATTTTCTGTACAATGCTTCGCTGGGGGGAGAGAATTTTCCGCCCCGCTCTCACTGGTCACAGAACAACCCGGTTTAAAAGGATACACCGCTGAAGCACCTATGGGTGAACCGTTCTGTCACAACAGCGTTGAATGGACCCGCTACCCAGCAGCTGCCTGATCAGGTTGTGCAAAGGCACGGTGCGTATTGCGGAAAACTGCGGCGTTCAGAAAACTCCCGTACTCAAAAGGGTACAGACAGGTGAAGCAGAAGATCAGCAATGGGGAGCACAATCATGCATACGCTTTTTTAATTCGGACACCAGGAAGTCAGCGGTTTGTTACGATGCACTCTGAATAATGGAACGTCTGTATTCAGACAGCGTATCAGTAAGAAATACCCGATCAAATACGTAGATACAGCAGCGATAATTGCTCCTGCCTATGCGTAGATGAGTCACCGTTGTCACTATTGAGGGTGAGGGGGATACACCCCGGCAATCTCAGCCAGCCTCAGGCAGAGCCCGGCTGCAGGCATGGGGACTCCTGCTTTCTCTCCCAGTTCGAGCAGGGGCAGCAGCAGGTAGGGGATATCTTCGGTTATGTAGCGGCTGTCCAGTCCGAACCCGCATACTTCACCGTAGGGGCCGCATGGGTCGTTTACGTACCGGTACAGCTCCTTCACATCACTCGGACCGTAGTAGTGCTTGAGCTGCTCAAGTGCAGGCAGCAGTTCCACGCCCAGGGCTCTGCCGACGGCAACCCGTTCTGCATCAAGCTTCTCTGCCGCCATTCCCACCCGGGGTGAGAAGCCGTCGATGAAGTGGCGGAAACCGGCAGCGTTACGCTCAACGGCTGCAAGGTTGAGCAGAATCGGCAGCGGGTGGAGCACCACATTGATATTCCCTAAACTCGTCTCGAGAAACGACTGCGCCGGTGTGAAGATGCTGAAGTAACTGCGGTAGTAAGCAATCTCCCCCTCGAGCCGCTCAAACGGGGAGACTGCGAGCTGCAGACTGCGCTTCACACTCTGGACGTGGAGGGTGTGCTCTCCATCCCAGACGGTATAGGTAGGATACGAGGCAGCCTCCGCTATCGTGATATCAGGGGGAGACGGAAGGGTTTCACACATACCGACAGCCTTCTGCGCCCCGTGGAAAGCCGGAAAGATACTGAGATGCTGGCCGTCCGTAAGACTGGTAATGATCAGCGGCAGCGCCTCATCGAAGCCGGAGGCGCTTAAGCCGACAGCGACAATCTCAGCATCCGCAAGAAAGCGGGCAGCAGAGGCTGCGCTCCAGCGCCCGACCTGGTCCAGCCGGCATTCAGCCCTGACAGCCCCTTCCAGCACAAGACGGGGATCCCCGCTGAGAGCGCGGTACACCTCCCCGTCGCAGGAAGCATCAAGGTAGGTAACCGCAGCCCCGCCGCAGGCAAGCTCGGCGGCAATGCTCAGCGCCAGGCCGCAGCTTCCGATGACTGCCGCCTCCTGCCGTGCCCCGGATGTCATAGTCCCTCCGACTGCCCGTTTCGCTCCCGCTGCAGCAGCTCGTAGAGCGCATTCTCCGAGCCCCTGAGGGACCGGAAGACCACCTCCCGGGCCCTGACCTCATCACGCGCCTCAATGGCGTTGATAAGCTCCTCATGGTTGCTGTAAGTGATCTTCTGGATTCCGTGCAGCTCACGGATCTTATCCTTGAACCGTTTGTAGAGGTCATTGATGATCGTGCTCACGGCTATCATGACCTCATTCCCCGATATCGAGGCGAGAAACTCATGGAACTTCATATCGTGTTCCCAGTAGCGGCTGCTGCTGAGGTTCCCCTCGGCAAGCTTCAGGTCGATACGCCGCAGCTGTGCGATATCATCGGGGGTCGCCTTGCGCGTTGCCAGGGCGGCGAGGTCGCTTTCTATGAGTACCCTCGCCTCATAGATCTCATGGATCTCCCACTGGTCGAGCAGCATAGGCATCAGCATGCTGCGCGCCGAGGCGCTGCAGTTCTCCGCTACCGTTATAGCCGATTCACCCCGCTGGATGAGCCCGAGTCCGAGCAGGCGGCTGAGAGCCTCCCTGATCGTCTGCCTCGCGACACCGAGCTGCTTGGAAAGTTCCACCTCGGGGGGAAGCTTGTCCCCCGGCTTCAGTTCTCCCAGTTCTATCTGTCGGTAGAGGATGTCGGCCACCTGGTCGGTAAGCCGGGATTTGGTTATTTTCGGCAGTTTCATAACACCTCTCTCTCAAACCAGTATTCGCCTGCGGCGGCAGCAGAAAACATCTCATCCGATAAGACCGGGCAGCCAGGTTGAAATCTGGGGAATATAGGTAAGCAGCAGCAGGGCAATCAGGAGCGGGATATAGAACGGAATAAAGCTGCGCACCACATGGGTGAACTTCTGCTGCGAAACCGAACTCATGATCATCAGCCCGACTCCCACCGGCGGGGTACAGGTGCCCAGCAGGACGCTCAGGGTGTGAAAAACCCCGAAGTGAATGCGGCTGATCCCGAGGAAGTCGATCAGCGGCAGCAGAAGGGGAACGGTAATGATCCTGATCGTCGTGTTGTCGAGAAACATCCCCAGAAGCAGTATCAGGAGGTTGATAAGCAGCAGCAGGATGAACTTATTCGTCGTAATCGAGGTCATGGCGACGGTGAGCAGCTGCGGGATGCGCTCAATCGTCAAGACCCAACCGATGGTGCTCCCGAACCCGACAAGGAACATGATAATGGATGTCGAGATCAGGGTATCGTACAGCGCCTTCTTCAGAGTCTTCGGGGTAATCTGGCGGTAGACTGCTGCGGCGAAGAGGGAGTAGATAACCGCTATCACCCCGGCTTCGGTAGCGGTGACCGCACCGGAGAAGATGCACCCGAGGATGACGACCGGAGCCAGGAGGGCAAAAAAGCCCTCCTTGAAGGTCTTCCACACCAGGGCGGGGCTGAACTTGGTCGGCTGCGGACATTTCACCCGCCCCGAGCGGGCGATAAAGTAGTTTGCAATCATCAGGATAATCGTCAGGGTCACCCCGGGCAGGATTCCCGCAATAAACATCCGTGACGCAGAAACTTCGGCAAGGGCTGCATAGACGATGAAGGCAACGCTCGGCGGAATGATCGGCCCGAGCAGGGAAGAGGCAAGCGTGATCGAGGTGGACCAGCCGATATCGTAGCCCTTCTCCTTCATCGCAGTGATCTCAATCAGGCCGAGTCCCGCGGCATCCGCGCTTGAAGTTCCCGAGATGCCGGCAAAGATAACGCTGCTGGCGACATTGACCTGGGCAAGCCCGCCGCGCATCCACCCGACGAGCGACTCGCAGAAGGTGAATATCCTGGTGGTGATTCCGCCGGTGTTCATGATATTCGCGGCAAGGACGAAGTAGACGATCGAGACCAGATAGTAGTTGCTTATGCCCCGCTGCAGCAGAACCGGAATCTGGGACATGCTGTAGCCGCCGAAGACCATAGCCGCAGTGGCTGAAGCACCCATGGCGAAGCTGATCGGGACCCCGATGGTGATAATCAGAAGAAATACTGCGATGAGAATAATGCCGATCATACCGCCCTCCCCCCCAGCTCTCCTGCGCTTTCCCTGCCGGTGAAGAGCATGACCAGGTCATAGATGTAGATTGCCATAAAGAGGATGAATCCGAGGAGGATAACCCCGGTAAAGAGGTACATCGGTATATGGGCGGTAATGGAGACCGAGCTGCGGATCAACAGGAGGTAGCGGTAGGTTGCCCAGCTCATGGCGGCAGTGAAGATGATGACGATGAGGTAGACCGCTGTCTGGAGCACCTTCTGCACCCCGGCAGGAGCGAGGCCGTAGAGCAGGTCAATGAGAATATCGCGTTTCTCCCAGATCACCTTGACCATGCCCGGGAAGACAAACCATACCATCAGCAGGGTCGTAACGTCCTGTATCCAGTAGTTCGACCGCTGGAAGATAAAGCGGGAGAATATTTCATAGCCGTTAAGGGCTACCAGGGCGGTGATCGACGCCATGGCGAACCAGCTCATGGCATCTGCGACTGTCTGAAAGATTTTCCGTACCATAGTGCTCCTGCCTCCATTCCTGCCCGGCGCTGCGGGTTCTCCGGTTCTACCGCTGCGCGAGAATGCTGTCTACCACTCCATCGGGAATAACACCCTTCTGCTCAAGTTCGTAGTAGTAGGGGGTCAGCACGTCACGCAGGGGAGCAGTATCCATGGAGATGAATTGTGCGCCGAACTCCTTCTCAATCCGTTCCACATCGTTGCGGGTAGACTTTGCCACCTCACGCTCCATCACAATGCCGGCTTCATTGGCCGCTTCGGTGAGGATCTTCTGCTGCTCCTCGCTCAGGCTATCCCAGAGGTCGTTGTTGGCTACCATGAGGACTTCGGTGTAGTACTCCTTGGTCCAGGTGATGTAGGGACAGACCTCAGCGAATCCTGTGCTGTAGAGCTGGTCGATGGAGGCGCAGGATGATTCCACAGTCCCCTGCCTGAGGGCTGAGTAGGTCTCTCCCCAGGGGACAACAAGCACGTTCGCCCCGAGTTTCGTGTAGCTGGCGACATAGATATCATTCTCAAAGGCCCGGAAACGCAGGCCCTTGAAGTCATCAATGCTGCGGATCGGCTTCACCGAGGCTATCAGACGGTCGCCGCGGAAGAAGTTGCGGTCGGTGTTCACCAGCGTGAAACCTGCCCCGCGGAGTTTTTCCACCTGCCGGTCACCGAGACCGGTACTGCGCAGAACTTCCCGATAGGTTGCGGGATCTTTGAAAAAATAGGGTATGTTCACCATGCTCATGGTCGCATCATAGCTGCCGAGAAACTGTCCAGCGACCATGGCGAGGTCGAGAGTTCCTATCATCACGCTCTCAAGCATGACCGGAGCCGACCCGAGCTGCTCACCGGGGAAGACGACGATTTCAATGGAACCGCCGCTTTTTTCGGCAGCCAGGTCAGCAAAGGCCTGGGCAGCGATTCCCTCGGCCGATTTCTCGCTGATCTGGTGGCCGAATTTCAGAGTCAGGGCCCCTCCCTCTTCAGCTGCCTCAGCCTGACAGAAGAGTGTTCCGGCTGCAAGAAGCATCAGCGCTGCCGCTGCACATGCAAACCATCTCCTTTTCATACGTTCCCTCCAATGCGGCTGAGGCTGAGCCTCAGGCCGCTCCGGCTGTATGCCGGTGTGTACATCAATTGCCTTTACCGGCAATTCCGTTTTTCCATACCTGCAGCGCAGGTTCTTTGAGCGGATCAAGCGATACGCTCAGATTTCCTCTGAAAGCAGCGATATCAGCGCGGCGGCCCGGTTCGAGCACTCCCAGGTCAGGCCTGCGGGCGATGCGGGCGTTGATTGAGGTCGCGTGGGCGAGCGCCTGGACCGGCGTCTCCTCAAGGGTCTGCATGATCAGCTGCAGCTCATCCCGGAGGTACCCGAGACTGTCGGTTCCCGCTCCGATAAGCACTCCCGCCTTCTGCGCATTGCGCATAGCCTGCTCCTGAATGCTGTAGATGCGCCGGTTCAGTTCATCCCAGTAGCGCCGGTTGGGACCGCGGGAGAAGGCTGCGCGCAGTCCGCTCATGGTGGGATTGAAGCAGATCCCCTTTTCCGCCATCTCCGCCGCCTGGTCCGCGCTCATCAGCGCGCCGTGCTCGATATTTCCCACACCGGCGGCAATGCCGCGCCTGATTCCCTCAGTCGAGTAAGCGTGCAGGGCGGTATCGAGCCCGAGGTCCCGGGCAGCCTCTGTTCCCGCCCTCAGCTCCTCGATGGAGAACTGCGGCAGGGAGGGTTCCTCCCGGGGAAAGTGCTCAAGTCCACCGCTTCCCATGAATTTTATGATCGTCGCTCCGTTTCTTGCCTGCAGGCGTACGGCCCTGACCACTTCGTCCGGGCCGTCAGCCTCGCAGCTCTGTCTCCAGCAGTGACCGCCGGTCATGCAGATAGGTTCCCCGCAGGCGTCAATCTCAGGTCCGGGAATCAGGCCTTCGCTGATCGCCCGCTTGAGGTGCAGGGAGGTAAGGCCTGCAAGGCCGAAGTCGCGGACCCAGGTTATTCCTTCATCAAGGAGGTATGCCCGCATATTCGCGGTGCTGTGGAGAATGAGGTAGAGCGGCTCTTCGGCCATAAGCGCGGCAGTCCGTGCCCCGAAGGAGATCGAGTCATCAGGTATGCGCAGGATTTTTCGACAGATGTGGTCGTGGATATTCATCAGGCCCGGTATGAGGGTGGCATCCTTGAGCTCAACGGTGCTGACGTGATCTGCGTCAGCAGGCCGCTCTTCGGCTGCAGTTCGGATGAATCCATCTTCTATTCCGATCCAGGCGGGTGAGAGTACCGTGGTTCCGTCGCCGGTCACGGCCCATTCGGCATGCAGATACTCCATAGCATCCTCCCCAGTGTTCCAAGCGGGTGGTGAAAGGCCCTGCTGTGCTGCGTAACGTTATCGTAGCACCGCCCGGACTGTCTGTCAATACAAATGTAAGACAACCGGACAGACTGTCATATGTACAGACGTACAATGCGGGGCTAGGCTGAAAAAGAGATCCGTCAATCGCTTTCCATGATATTGCCAGCTGCCCATATTTTACCTATGATGACCTGAGGGGTGAAGATGAAGGAAGTAACTGCAAATGCGAAGATTGTTGCCACGATCGGTCCGGCTTCAAGAAGTTATGAGACGATCCGGGATATCATAGAGGCCGGCGCACGGGTTATCAGGCTGAATTTCAGCCACGGGTCTGCTGAGGAACACCAGAAAACGGTTGACTGGGCCCGTAAGGCATCCGAAGAACTCGATACCCCGATAGCGATTTTTCAGGACCTGCAGGGTCCCAAGATCAGGGTGGGAAACCTTGAAGGGGATGATTTCACCGCGATGCGGGGCGAAGAGCTGCGGATCTCCACTGAGCCGTGTGCGGGAACCCGTGAACTGATCAGCATTGACTATCCGTATCTGCATGAGGAGGTGAAAACCGGCGACAGAATCCTCATCAATGACGGTCTGATATCCCTTGAGGTATCCCGTGTGGAGGGGACCATTATCCATACCGCTGTTCTTGACGGGGGGATCATACAGGCGAGAAAGGGGGTGAATCTTCCCGATATAGCGCTCAGACATCTCTCCTCCTATACCCGGAAGGATGCCGAGGATCTTGCGTTCGCCTTTGCTAACGAGCTTGATTTCGTGGCCCTCTCATTTGTCCGAAACGCCTCTGATGTTACAGCGCTGAAGAAGCACATGTACAAGTATTTCGCCCGGGAGATTCCGATTATATCCAAGATTGAGAAACCCGAAGCTGTCCGGGATATTGACGCTATCATCAAGGAGACGAGCGTTATCATGATAGCCCGGGGGGACCTGGGGGTTGAGACCTCCCCTGAGGAGGTTCCGGTAATTCAGAAGACGATTATCCGCAAGTGCAACCTCGCCGGTCTGCCTGTTATTACCGCCACCCAGATGCTGGAATCGATGATCCAGAATCCCCGTCCGACCCGGGCTGAGGCAGGGGATGTTGCCAATGCCATTCTGGACGGCACGAGTGCGGTGATGCTCTCAGGGGAAACGGCAGCCGGTGCCTACCCGCTGAGGGCGGTCCAGATTATGAAGCGGATCATCATGCATACCGAAGCGAGCGTCGAATACCAGCGGCTGGTACTCGGCCAGCGGCTGAACCGTGAAGATATTGAGCTGAAGCGCAAGATGAGCACTACCGAGGCGGTGGGGGTCGCCACCCGGGAGCTGGCTATGGAGATCCGGGCAGCGTACATCGCCTGCTTCACCCATTCCGGCGGATCGGCCCGCCTGATATCAAAGTTCAGGCCCGGGGTTCCCATTATCGCCTTCAGCCCCGTGAAGCAGACCTCTCAGCAGCTTGCCCTCTCCTGGGGCATCACGCCGATTCTCATCCCGGAGCTGCGGACG
>CAYSRK010000203.1:0-8931 GCA_964433385.1 uncultured Spirochaetales bacterium | reverse complement strand
GCGGGCCCCCCCCCCCACTCCACGTTCTCGAAAATCTCCAGATCCGTCCCGGGTCGCTGCTGAAGGTTCACCAGGTGTCGCCGACAATCGTCGTTGAGTGCGAGGGATCGACTATTGCCCTTGATGAGACTATTGCAGCCTGCATCCACGTCTGGCCGCAGAGAAGCGAGCCGACCGAAGCGGGACAACGCCATGGACACGAGGCGGCTGCAGTTCGCGGCCGTCGCCGCCGCGGGCCGCACAGAAAAGAGGGGCATAGAGTCTAGGACCGGGCAATCAGCCCGATTCAGGGAGAATATACGCATGAAAAAGATAGAAAACAATTTTCATCTGCTCGAACCGCAGGAGTTCACAGTGAATCCGCTGACCTCCTTTGCCCAGGAGTGGGTGCTGATCACTGCCGGTACGCCGGAGAGCTGGAATACGATGACGGCCGCCTGGGCGGGTCTGGGCTGTATCTGGCATAAGCCGGCAGCCTTCGTGTTCGTCAGATACAGCCGCTACACCTACGAGTTCATGGAGGAGTCCTCTCACTTCACCGTCTCCTTCTTTGCACCGAAGTGGAAGACGGCTCTGCAGTACTGCGGCAGCCATTCCGGGCGCAACGTCGATAAGGCGGCTGAGACGGGACTGATGCCCGTTGATCTCAGCATTGTCGGGGGGGTGAGTTCCGCAGCGGTCGGCTTTGCTCAGGCCGATTATATCCTGGCAGCCCGCAAGCTCTACAGCGGAGAGATTTCCCCCTCCGATTTCACCGCGATGGAGATTCACGATCTCTACCCCGGAAAGGATTATCATAGGATGTACATCGGCGAGATTGAAGCGATCCTCTCACAGGTCACGGATTAAGGGGCAGCGGCGGTGCACCTTAAGATTCATCGCGCGCTGACCCGCAGGGCGGTGGAGGAAACGGCTGCGGAGCTGAAAAAGCACGACATGAAGCTGATAATCCGCGGCTGCGCGCGGGTGGACCTGCATTCCCTGCTGTGCTATCGGCGGGAGTACCATGTGGACCGTATCCCCTTTGCTCCCCATGCCGACGGGTGGACTATGGGGATTCTTGCCCTCCAGGAGAGAATACTCAAAGTGCGGAAGGCTTCGGAAAGAGGCCGGAGGAGAGCGATGCTCCGCGAGACTGGAGCCCTGCTGCATACTGTTCAGGATTTCTTTTCTCACACCAGCTATGCTGAACTGACGCATGAAGGGCGGCAGCGGTTTGTCAGGGCGCTGACCGCCTCGGAAGATATGCCGGAGGGGGTCAAGGTCTGCTCCTGGGGGATAAGGAGTACCCGCGGGGGAGTCAGGGATGACTTTCCCCACCGTCAGCATGCCCGCGACAGCGGCGGCGAGGAGGTGGAGCGCGGGGCCCTTGAGGCTTCCCAGGCGTATCTCGCACTTCTCAAGCCGCTGCTGCTCAACCGCGTATGAAGGGGGACTTTTTCCTTTTTTTACCGCTGTAAAAATTTGACTATCCCCTGTATGATGGCGTATACTGTGGTGTGCAGTTCCGTGACGGAAACTGCCGCATCTGCAATTATTTCAGAAGGAGACATCTATGAAAAAAATTGGCTTAATGCTGCTGCTTATTGCTGCAGGGAGCCTGCTCTTTGCCCAGGGAGCAGGGGAAGCTGCGTCCTCTGTTGAACCGTTCAAGGCGGCCTTTGTCTATATCGGCCCCCCCGGTGATCTTGGGTGGACATACATGCACGATCAGGGTCGTCTGTATCTGGAGGAGCAGCTCGGCGACAGCATCGTGACGACGTATATCGAGAGCGTGGAGGAGGGACCTGACAGCGCCCGTATCATGAGCCAGTATGCTGCCCAGGGATATGACATGATATTTGCAACCTCCTTCGGGTACATGGACTACATGTACGAAACTGCCCTCGACTATCCTGATACGATCTTTGAGCACTGTTCAGGTTACAAGACCAACGATAATATGGCCACGTACTTCGGCCGCATGTACCAGCCGCGCTATCTCTCCGGTATGGTTGCCGGCTCCATGACCGAGACGAACATTATCGGCTACGTGGCGGCATTCCCGATTCCTGAGGTTATCCGCGGAATCAATGCCTTCACTCTCGGTGTACGTTCAGTGAATCCTGATGCGCAGGTCAGGGTGGTTTGGAGCAATACCTGGTACGACCCGATCAAGGAGCGGGAGGCTGCCATTGCCCTGCTCGATGCAGGTGCCGACATTATGGCCCAGCACCAGGATACGACCGAGCCGCCCAAGGCTGCCATGGAGCGCGGTAAGCTGAGCGTCGGGTACGATGCTGATATGCGTAAGTTCGTGGGAGACTCCGTCCTTGTTTCACCGGTGTGGAACTGGGGCCCCTACTATGCCGACACCGTACAGAAAGCCATGAACGGCACCTGGGAGCCGCATGAATTCTGGGGCGGTCTTGCCGAAGACACGGTGCGCCTCTCGGACTTCAGCCCGCTGGTTCCCGAAGATGTCCAGAAGATGGTGAGCGATAAGAAGGATGAGATCGTCAGCGGTGCATGGGATGTATTTACCGGTCCGATCTACGATCAGAGTGGTGAAATCGTAGTTCCCGAAGGAGAGGTCATGAGCGACGGCGATATGCTGAATATGTTCTTCTTCGTCCGCGGTGTTGTGGGTTCGATCCAATAATCTGCATCAGGCAGATGCCGGCTTGGTACGCAGGGTGCCCGGCCGGCATTTTTTTTATCAGATGAACCCTGCGGGACTGATACGGAGGTTCGTCAGGGGTGGACGATAACAGAGGCGCAGCACAGCCGGCAGCTGAAGAGATAGTGCGGATGGTCGGCATCACCAAACGGTTCCCGGGGATAACCGCCAATGACCATGTTGATCTGACGCTCAACTCAGGTGAGGTCCTGGCGCTGCTCGGGGAAAACGGGGCGGGAAAAAGTTCCCTCATGAATGTGCTCATCGGGCTCTATCGACCAGATGAGGGTTCCATATTCTACCGCGGGGAGCATGTGCAGATCCGCTCACCCCAGGACTCGATGCGGCTCGGAATCGGCATGATCCACCAGGAGTTCATGCTCGTTGAGACGATGACGGTGGCTGAAAACATCATTCTGGGCATGAGCGAGCTGAGCCTGTTTCCGTCAATGCAGGAGGTCCGCAGAAAGGTCCGTGACCTCTCAGAACGTTACAGCCTCAAGGTCAATCCCGATGCCTATATTCATGACCTGAGCGTCGGGGAGCAGCAGCGGGTTGAGATTCTGAAACTCGTGTACCTGGGAGCTGATGTGCTCATCCTTGATGAGCCTACGGCGGTCCTTACTCCCCAGGAATCCCGTGAGCTCAACGGCATCATCGGCATGATGCTGGCTGAGGGAAAGTCAGCCGTCTTCATAACCCACAAGATGGACGAGGTGATTACTTTCTCCCATCGGGTACAGGTTTTGCGCAAGGGCCGCACCGCAGCCGTCTGCAGCACAGCGGATGTTACGCCCAAGGATCTGGCGAAGATGATGGTCGGCAGGGAGGTGCTCTTCCACCTCGAGCGCAAATCCTTCGAACCCGGCGATGTGCGGCTGAGGCTCGAGCAGGTCTGCTACACCGACCGGACCGGCAGGAATCTGCTGCAGGATGTGTCGTTTGAGCTTCGGGAAGGGGAGATACTCGGCATCGCCGGGGTTGCAGGCAACGGGCAGCAGGAGCTGAGCGAGGCAGTCACCGGGCTCCTGGATATCACCTCCGGCAGGATTCTGCTCGACGGGCGGGACGTCACCGGGAACTCCCCGCTGCAGATGATCCGCTCCGGTCTGAGTCATATCCCGGCTGATCGGGGAGCGATGGGGGTAGTCGGGGACATGAGCGTCTCGGACAACCTGATCATGAAGAAGTACCGGGGAAGACCGCTGGCACGGAGGGGGGTTCTCAATCGCGGGATTATTTCCCGCTTCGCCGCCAACCTGATCGAACTGTTTCATATTGCAACCCCGACTGCAGTGACCAGGGTGAAGTTTCTCTCGGGCGGAAATATCCAGAAGACGATTCTGGCGCGGGAGATCGACTCCTGCGGAGGAATCCTTATCGCGGTTTATCCCTCCCGGGGGCTTGATGTGGGCGCTGCTGAGGCGGTGCGAAAGAACCTTCTCGCCCAGCGTGACAGCCAGGGGGCAGTGCTCCTCGTTTCCGAGGAGCTGGAGGAGCTGCTGATGGTCTGCGACCGGATAGCTGTCATGTATGAGGGAAAAATCATGGGCATCCGTGATGCCGACAGAGCCGATATCGAGGAGCTGGGAATGATGATGGCCGGAATAACTGGGGAGAATCGTGTATGAGGCTGGTACTGGAAAAACGGGAATCCCGTTCGCGCAGAGTCCTGATGCTGGTGCCGTTTATCTCATTCGCTGTCTCCCTGATACTCGGAGCGGCAGTGCTGGTTTTCTCCGGCGCATCCCCTTTGAAGACGTATCTCTACATGGCAAGGGGTGCGTTCGGCAGCTGGGCCGGTTTTACCGAGACGCTTGTTAAGGCGATCCCGCTTACCCTGACCGGTCTCGGTGTTGCGATAGCCTTCCGACTCCGCTTCTGGAACATCGGGGCTGAGGGACAGTTCATCTGGGGGGCTGTCGGAACCTCCTGGGTGATGATCTTCTGGAACTTCCTGCCTGTGCAGCTCCTGCTTCCGGCAGGCCTGGTTATGGGCATGACTGCCGGAGCCGTATGGGGCGGCATTCCGGCGCTTCTGAAGACCAGGCTGGGGGTGGATGAGACCCTTACGACGTTGATGATGAACTACATTGCAATCCTATTTGCTGAATACCTCTACTACGGTCCATGGCGGGATCCGGACGGCTATGGATTTCCCGGGACAAAACCGTTTCCGCGCGAAGCGTGGCTCCCCCGCATAGCAGGCAGGGCCCATGCGGGACTCTACATTGCCTTGGCAGCCGCACTCCTGTTCTGGTTTTTACTCTATCGGACGAAATGGGGTTTTGAGATCAAGATGATCGGCCTGAACAAGCGGGCAGCCCGGGTTCAGGGGGTAAGCATCTCGAAAAACATAATCCTCGTCATGCTTGTTTCAGGGGCATTGAGCGGACTGGCCGGGGCGGCGGATGTAGCCGGTCTCCAGCATCGGCTTATGAAGGGCATCGATATGGGCTACGGTTTTACTGCCATTATTATCGCATGGATGGCTCAGCTGAATCCGATAGCCGTCGTTTTTGTGGCCGTAATCATGGGCGGAATCCTTGTCGGAGGGGACCAGATACAGATGATGATGCGCCTCCCGGCGTCAATGGGGCTGGTCCTGCAGGGACTTCTGCTCTTTCCGCTGCTGGCAGGTTCCATCTTCTCCGACTACCGGCTTAAGCTCATTAAAGAAGAGGAGGCGGTATAATGCAGCTGATCACCTCACTGCTGGCAGTGACCATCGGGGCCGGAACCTCGCTCCTGTATGCGACTATCGGCGAGATCTATACCGAGAAGGCCGGCGTGCTGAATCTCGGGGTCGAGGGGATGATGATGCTCAGCGCCCTCGCGGCCTTCAGCGTCTCCTTCTACACCGGCAGTCTCTTTCTGGCCATCCTGGCGGCGATGGGGGTAGGGACAGCTCTGGCTCTGATCCACGCATTTCTCTCCATCACCATGCGGGCGAATCAGGTGGTCAGCGGTCTGAGCATCACCCTCTTCGGCACGGGGCTCGCGAGTTACCTCGGGCAGCGGCTCGGACCCGAATCGAACAGCAGGAACCTTGCCGGCATGACTGCCAAGAGTTTTTCCGATGCACGCATACCTGTGCTGGGAGACATTCCGATCATCTCCTCGCTGTTTAATCAGGACCTCATGACCCTGCTGCTGTTTCTCGTGGTTCCGGCCTCCTGGATATTCATGTACCGGACAAAGTACGGTCTGAAGATGCGGGCTGTAGGAGAGAATCCGCGGGCAGCTTCGGCTATGGGTATCCCGGTGGGTGCAGTGCGCTACCTCTACACCGCTGCCGGCGGATTGCTTGTGGGGTTAGGCGGCGCTCACCTTACCCTGGGCTACACTCCGGGATGGTCGGAAAATATTACCGGGGGAAGAGGGTGGATTGTCATTGCCCTGGTAATATTTGCCGGCTGGAATCCGGGGAGGGCAATCTTCGGGGCGGTTATCTTCGGCGGCATTAACGCAATCCAGTTCAGGCTGCAGGCCGCCGGTACCGTCATACCTGCTTCGTTTCTCAATATGGCCCCCTATATCGTCACCATTGCCGTGCTGACCCTCATGACCATGCTTGGGAGAAAGAAACTGGGGAGCTATACCCCTCCCGCCGCGCTGGGAACCTCATTCGCCATCGAGGATAAATAGGGGGGTATCAGTCTCTGGTTCTGCGGTCCATGATGCTGCGCAGTACGGCTGAAGCCCGGACGCGGAGGTTCGGCGGGGATGCGGGAGCATTCTGTCGGGGCAGGCGGGGTATAAGGATGCGGGATTCTCCGGAGTGTCCGGGGAAGACGGGACCCTGCAGCCGTTCAATCCGTTCTCTCTGAAGCGCTATCAGACGTGCTGACCGGTGGGCTGCCCGTCTGAGCCGCCGCTGTTCGGGAGAGGGTTTCGCGGACAGCAAAACAGCTCCATCCTCAAGCAGGTCGTCGATCTGATCGAGAAACGTTCCCTGACGTATATGATAGGCGAGCAGGAAGGAGATGCCGGCGGCTGCTGCTATGCTGCCGAACGCGCGGTCAACGCTTTCCTGATACCGGGTCCAGCGCCAGTTCTCAAGAACCCTGCTCTTCAGCCGTTCAAGCAGCAGCCGCAGTGATCCGAAAACTGTCAGGAAGAGCAGACTCAGCTTCGGCAGGGAGACTGCTCGGCTGAAGGCTGCGCTGAACTGGGTGATCAGGACGACGATAATCAGCGATATGAGCCCCTCTGCGAGTGACAGCAGCCAGATTGTTGTGCGGTAGAGTCGCTGCGAGGTGCCGGTTCTGCGGATCAGGTCTGAAAGGTTTTCGGTAATTTTTGCATATTTTCTGATTATATCCTCTCGACTGGCGCGGTTTTTCGACCGATCGGTGTACTGCCTGATCTTCGCCGTCACCTCCTCAGTGAGCAGCTGGTTCACCAGCGCGTGCATACGGGTAAACGCATAGGAGAATGCCCAGGAACTGTTATAGGCCGCTCGGTACCGGCTGATTGAGGAGAGCTCGGCATATGCGGTTTCCATGGTCTGCAGTACGTCGCCAAACGGCCCGATTACAGCCTGCGTATCATGTGAACCCTGCAGGGCCGCCACCGTCCGTTCAGCCTCACCTAAGATGCTGATTCCGCTCATACTCTACTCGATACCACAACTCGGCCCGATGTACAAGCCTGTCTTTTTTTCCTTCTTGCCAGCGCGAGTCGGAATGGGATATGATAAGGGACATTTTTATAACGACGGGGTATGAGCTGATCCCGTCCGAAGATGGATGGAACACCGATTGAAGCACCTGAGACTCGGGATCGATATAGGATCAACTACAGCGAAAACAGTACTCACTGATGGTGAGGGGGTAATTCTTCACTCTCTCTATGCCCGGCATAACGCGGATGTGTTCGGTACGCTTGTGGGCATGCTCGATGAAATTCCGCAGGATCTTACTGAGGGGGCTGTCCTGCAGGTGCTCCTGACAGGAACTGCCGGCATGGGACTCTCGGAACGGACCGGTATCCCCTTTGTGCAGGAGGTTTCCGCATCGGCTGAGGTCATCAGAACCCTGCTCCCGCAGGTGAGGACGTTCATAGACCTCGGCGGGGAGGATGCGAAGGTCATATTCTTCGACGAGCAGCTGCGCCCCGATATCAGGATGAATGGAAACTGTGCCGGCGGAACCGGAGCCTTTATCGACCAGATGGCCGGTCTCCTCGATATCCCCGTGGAGCGGCTGAGTGATGAAGCAGCCCGGAAGACGGCTGTCTATCCAATCGCCTCACGCTGCGGCGTCTTTGCCAAGACCGATATCCAGAACCTCATTAGCCGGGATGTTCCGGCCCGGAACATTGCAGCTTCGATCTATCGTGCGGTCTCATTCCAGATTATCAGCTCCCTGGCCCGCGGCGTTTCGATCGTGCCGAAAATCCTCTTTGCAGGAGGACCCTTTCATTACCAGCCCGAGCTGATCCGGGTTTTTATGGAGGTGGTGGGGCTTGATGATGGTGAGCGGGTTGACCCGCGGACAGCGGACCCGCAGCTCAGCCCTGACCGGATACCGGCTGCCGGTGCGGCCTTAAGGGCAGCCCGGGAGGGAAAGCTGTTTACCGTTGAACAGCTGCTTGAGATAATCGGGAACTCCCGCAGTGCGACGCTTCTGAAGACGAGCTCCCTGGAGCCGCTGTTCTGTGATGCTGAGGAGAAAAAGCGGTGGGAGGAGCAGAAAGCCGGCTGCAGGATCAGAACCGCTGCGCTGCAGGAGCTGTACAGCAGCGGGGCGGATCTGTTTCTCGGCATAGATTCGGGTTCAACCACGACAAAAATCGTACTCACCGATGTGGACGGGCGACTGGGCTACACCTACTATGCCTCAAACCGGGGCAACCCGGTAGAGGCGGTCTACCGGGGCCTGCGAGAGCTTCGTCAGGAGCTCGATGCTGGCGGCATGCAGATCACGATTCGAAGAACCGCGGTGACCGGATACGGTGAGGACCTGATCAGGTTCGCCTTCAGCCTTGATGAGGGACATGTCGAGACGCTGGCGCACTTTCGGGGGGCAAGTTTTTTTGAGCCTGACGTGTCGTTCATCCTTGATATCGGCGGTCAGGATATGAAGGCCATCTTTGTCAGGGACAAGATCGTCACCAATATTGAGCTCAATGAGTCCTGCTCTTCCGGTTCCGGCTCCTTCATCCAGACCTTTGCCGGTTCGCTTGGAATCGAAATCGGCGAATTCGCCGAACGGGCGTGTCTTGCGCGAAACCCCTACGACCTCGGCTCGCGGTGCACTGTCTTCATG
>CAYSRK010000202.1:0-9767 GCA_964433385.1 uncultured Spirochaetales bacterium | reverse complement strand
ACTGAATCTGCGGTTCATAGCGGCTGGGACCTGACGGACAGCCGGCTGCATCAAGCCTGCCCAGCTCAGCCGAACCCCACCTGGACCGGTCCGTTGAGAGACCGATTGAGCTCTCGACCGCATCGGGCCTCACCGGGCGACGCCGGTGGAGGTCGATGACCACCCAGTAGGCCAGAGACCTGAAGAGCTCCTGGCCGGTGCTGTCCAGGCCCCGGGCTTCGCGAGGGGCGAAGAGCTTGAACGGGGGCTGAATCCACGTCTCCAGGGTGAACGAATCAGGCCAGCTGAGGTAGCGGCTTACCTGCAGCCTCAAGCGGGAAAGCACCCACGTCCTGCCGATCCTGTTCAGGTCAGGGTTCGAACATCCGGTCATCAGGGCATGGCCGGCGGCCCCCTCCTGCACAGCCCGGCAGTAGAAGGGAAACCGCGCAGCCAGTTCCGGGTCGCAGTGGTGCGTGTGCAGGCTGAAGTTCTCGGTGTAGACATGGTCACGTATCTTCATCTGGGTCTCTCCTCTGGGGCAGGAATGTGCTGATCAGTCAGGGAAGCAGTGTATCGGAAGAAACGGAGCACGGATCGTCCGTACCGACGCACATCAATGCAGGTAAAGGGCCCTACCTGATCCTCCCACACCTCCTCGGCGGGGTGGTGGATAATGAACAGTCCGCGGGGAGCAACGGCGCCGCGTTCTCCCGCTGTGCGGCAGAGACTCTGCTTGTCCTTCATCGGAAAAGGCGGATCGGCGTAGACAATGTCGTAGGGACGCTGCACGCCGGCAATGAACCGCTGCGCACGCTGCAGGTAGAGCCTGATGTCACTCTCCACGATTGCGATATTCTTCTGGATCACTGCCCGCTTGCCGCGGTCCATCTCGACTAAATGCACCGGTTCCGCCCCCCGGGAAGCAGCCTCTATTCCCACAACCCCGGAACCGCTGAACAGATCGAGAAACGAGAGCCCCTCAAGGTTCCCGAGGATGGCGAAGAGCGACTCGCGCATCCGGTCCATGGCGGGACGGATCTCTCCCGGCGGGCAGGCAATCCTCCTGCCGCGGTACCTTCCTCCGGTAATTCTCATAAGCCTGTACTCCTCTCCGGCAGTGCCCGGGCCTGGGAAAAATCGACCCGCGGCGGCGGATCATCTCCATCAATGACCACTATCTTCTCTTCCAGCACCTTTCCCTTCTCATCCCGGGCGGAAAGGACCCACGTCCCCTCGGGAACGAGCAGATGGAAGAACCCCGAATCCGGATCGACCCCGGCAGTGAGCGTGATGGGGGTAGGATCATTGAGAGCCCTCCCGCCGTCCTCCTCAAGGACGCAGGTAACCCGTACAGCAGCTGAATCGTCTGCAATCTGCCCGCTGACGCAGTGGGAGGAAAGGGAGAGCAGCGTGACCAGCGCATCCCGGTGCGCCTCCCAGACCTGACGTGCTGTCTCTGTTGCTGCCGGCGTACTTATATCCCACTTGTAATATTCAACCGTGAATCCCGGAGCGCCGAGGGCACCGAAATGCCAGTCGGTGAAGGAGCCTTCGACCACGTACCAGTCAGCCCCGGTCGTGGCATAAAAATCCTCCCAGTCCTCCTTCTGGCTCACGGCTGCCGCATACTCCTCGGCTGCTGCCATCATCAGCGGGTAGATGGGATTGTAGGTCCCGGCAGGAAAGCTCTCCTCGGCAGAACTGCGCGCCTGCTCCTCCGTGACGAGATAGTCGAGCGGAACATTGATGTTCTCATACCGGGTATGGCCCTGGATGCTGAAGATGTAGAGCTCCTCCTCACACACCTCCTGCATGACCCGGCTCTCCCGGGCGGTGAAGCCTCCGACCCAGGGGTGAAACCACGCCGGGTCATCCGGCTGCCTGTCGGGATCGGGGGAGCCGAAATCACGGTTCAGGTCGACTCCCAGCTCAGTCTCCCGGCTGTACCGGACCAGTCCCCAGGGGTTGACCACGGGAATGATATGGATGACCGCTGATTCAAGCAGCGCAGTAATCTGCTGATCCTGTTTGTTCCACCCGGCGATCAGGTGCTCGGCAAGCGACACTGCCGTCAGGGCTGACAGCGGTTCATTGCCGTGCACCGCTCCGGTTACCAGGACTTTCGGCAGCGCGTCAGAGGCAGGATCCTGTACAGAGTTGAGGATGATCCGTTTGATCGGATACCGGTCATTCTCGCTGTATCCGACGGTATCGACGGCAGCCAGCCCGGGATTCTTCTGCGCGGCCGACTCGATGCGGCTGTAGAGCAGCTCAAGCAGCGCCTCACCCTCGGGAAGATTCTCCGGCTCGACCATCCGGCACCCCCATCCGCTGAGGACCAGCAGCAGCATCAGAGCGGTCAATAAGCTGTTTCCCGGCAGTCTGCGGCGGAGCATGCCTGATTATATACCGGAAAAACTGCCGTGATAAAGAGAGCCCGGAAGATAATACGTCTCCCTTCTGTGCTATACTCTCCTATGAGATGGCCGAATCAGCCCTGCACGAAACACTCAAGCACCTCTACGCACAGCAGCTGGGCGGAACGGTCGAGCAGCCGGTAAGCGGCTACATTGTCGATATCCTCACCCCGGCCGAAGTGATTGAGATCCAGACCGGCAGCTTCGCCCACCTCAGGGACAAACTTGCCGACCTGCTGCGTGAGCACGCAGTCCGGCTGGTCTACCCGATAGCGGTCAGGAAGCAGATTCTTCTCTATGCGGCAGACGGCTCTCTCCTGCGCAGCAGGAAATCGCCCCTGCAGGGCAAGCCGGCGCTGGCGGGGAAGGAGCTGCTTCACATCCATCAGGCCGTCTGCCACCCCTGCTTCACCTTCGAGCTGGTCATGGTTACCCTGACTGAGGAACGCTGCAATGACGGGTTCGGCAGCTGGAGACGCGGCGGGGTCAGCATCGGCAACCGTCTCCTGGAATCCGTGGTCGAAACCCTCGTCTTCTCCGATCCCTCCTCTTACTCCCTGCTGTTACCTTCCGGGCTCCCGGAGCGTTTTACCAATAAAGATATTGCCCGTGAGGCGGGCATATCGGCCGCAGCGGCCGCCAAACTAAGCTGGTTCCTCAGGAAGATCGGCGTACTCGCCGAGAGAGGCAGGCAGGGGCGGTCGCTTGAGTTTGATTTGGAACGGCCGCAGAGAGGAGGGTAGGCTATTGTTGAAGAAAGAGCAGCTGCAGGAGTATATCAGAACGATTCTTCCCGAGATACAGGAGGTCCGCCGGGCGCTTCATACGATGCCTGAGCTTGCCGGAAACGAGAAGCAGACCCGTGCATTTCTCAAATCAAAAACTGATGCCCTGCAGCCGATTTACTGGCAGCCGAAGCTGGGAACCGACCTGATCTTCGAGATACCCGGACGTGATCCGGGGAAGGTTATCGGTTTACGGTCCGATATGGATGGACTGCCGATTACCGAAAAGAGCGCTGTCAGCCATGTATCCGCCTACCCCGGCAGGATGCATGCCTGCGGACACGATGGTCATATGAGCATCCTCCTCGCCGCAGCCATGACGGCAAAGCGGTTTCAGGACAGCCTGCCGGCTACCGTCCGCTTTATCTTTCAGCCCGGGGAGGAGGTCCTCTGCCTCGGGGCAGAACTTGTGGATAAGGGCGCCTGCGACGGATTATCGGCTGTCTACGGCTTTCACAACTGGCCGGGCCTTCCTGTCGGGACCGTCTCCTCCAAGCCCGGCATCCTCTTCGCTGCGGCGAATGACTTCACCCTGACGGTAACCGGCAGGGGAACTCACGGTGCAACCCCCGAGAAGGGCTTGAATCCGCTGCTGCCCGCTTCCGATGCCGTGATGCGGCTGCAGGGAGTCCATCAGCGCTTTTCCCGGGAAGAGGGGGCGGTGATTTCCGTCTGCTCCTTCCACGCCGGAACGAGCTCAAACGTCATCCCCGCTGAGGCAGTCCTGCAGGGAACCATGCGGTACACCAGTGTGGGGACGGGAGCGGCAATAGAGGGGGCAATGCAGGAGGAGATCGCGACAACGGCCGCCAACTTCGGGGTGAGCGCCCAGCTCGGATTCAGCAGAATCAAATACCTTCCGGTCATCAATAACGAGGAGCAGACCGGGCTGCTGCAGAGGACCGTCGCTTACATGCTTGGTGAGCAGGCCTACATCCCGGCCGAGACCCATACGATGGGAGCGGAGGATTTCTCCTTCTACCTCAACCGAACTCCCGGGTGCATGTTCTGGCTCGGGGCAGGGAAGGAGCAGAGTCCGATTCACTCCGATACCTACGACTTCAACGATGAGAGCATAGAATACGGAGTTCAGGTGCTTGCAGGCCTGATGTTTGCCGATAAGCTCTTCGAAGACCGCTGAGGCGCGAACTCTACCCTTCGGTGTACTCCTCCTCGAAAGGAGGACAGCGGGTGAGCACCTCCCTGATAACCTGGTGGGACGGATCAAGGAGTCCCGGGTCCCGCGCGAGCAGCTGTTCAGCTTCTGAACGGGCCTGTTCGAGCAGGGCGTGGTCCAGGATGATATCGGCTGCGGTAAGCTTGAGAAAGCCCGACTGCCGGGTTCCGGCGATCTCTCCGGGACCGCGGATGCGCAGGTCCTTCTCGGCGATGAGGAAACCGTCGTGCGTCTCCCGCATGACCATCAGCCGCTCTTTTCCCTCGGGGCTCAGCTCATCAGAGTAGATGAGAAAGGCATAGGACTGGATGTTCCCCCGTCCCACCCGTCCGCGGAGCTGATGGAGCGCTGAAAGGCCGAACCGTTCAGCGTGCTCGATCACCATGCACACGGCATTGGGGACATCGACCCCGACCTCGACGACGCTGGTCGCTACAAGATAACGCAGCTCACCCGAGCGGAAGCGCTCCATGATCGAGAGTTTCTGCTCCTCTGCGATGCGGGAGTGGATCAGTCCGGCAGGTATGCCGGAGTAGACCTCCTTTGTCAGGTAGGCGTACATCGATTCGGCGTCCCGCAGCTCTGAAGCCCCGGTCTCGTCGATCCGGGGATAGACAAAGTAGGCCTGTCGGCCCCGGTCAAACTCCACCTGAACAGCGGCATAGACCCGGTCCCGGCTCTTCTCGGAGGCGAGGTGGGTCTTCACCGGCATCCTTCCCGGAGGCATAGTCCTGATAGTCGACACGTCGAGGTCCCCGAAGACCGTCAGGGCTAGGGTCCGCGGTATCGGGGTTGCCGTCATCATCAGCAGATCGGGCACATCGCCCTTGCCAGCGAGGGCGATCCTCTGCACCACCCCGAAGCGGTGCTGCTCATCGACGATCACGTAGCCGAGGTCCTTGAAAACGACATCCCGGGAGAACAGCGCGTGGGTTCCGATGATCAGGTCGATCTCACCGGTACTCAGTGCATTAAGGATGAGCTCCCTGCGGCTGCGGGGGACCGTTCCGGTCAGGTAGGCAAGCCTGACGCCGAGCGGTTCGAGCAGGCGGGCAGCGTTTTCGGCGTGCTGGCGGGCGAGCAGCTCGGTCGGGGCCATGAAAGCCGCCTGTCTTCCCTGCTGTATCGGCTGCAGGGCTGATATGAAGGCGGTGAGGGTCTTCCCCGAACCCACGTCACCCTGGATGAGCCGAGCCATTGGCCGGCTGCCGTGCAGGTCCTTGCGTATGTCCGAGAGGACTGTCAGCTGATCCGCAGTCAGGCTGAACGGCAGGGAATCGATCAGGCGCTCCTCAAGGCTTCCCTTTGGGAAGGCACTGTTCGAGTCCGGTGCCGGGGAGCTTTGCCTTCTGCGAACCCCGGCTGACTGGCGGCGCAGCGCCCTGCGGCGGACGATAAGCTGGAGGTAGAAAAGTTCCTCATAGGCGAGGGTAGTACGGGCAAGTTTCTGCTGCTCGAATGAACGGGGAAAGTGCATGGCTCGGAGCGCTTCAGCCTTTGAAAGGAGCCCCCGCTGCTCCCGCAGCGAAGCGGGCAGTTCATCCTGGATATGGCGGATTGATGACTTCAGGAGTCCTGCGACGTCTTTGCGCAGGCGCAGCTGGGTCAGTTTTCCCGATAGCGGGTAGACAGGCAAAATGAGACCGAACCGTCTGGGACGGCTCTCCTGATCCCAGGGTTCGACTTCAAATATGCTGGCCTGCAGTTCATGGTACTTCTCGGTGAACTGGGCGTAGAGGTAAAACTTCCGGCCGATGCGCAGCATCTCCTGCAGAAAGTTGCGTCCGAAGCAGAGCAGTGAACCGACAGCGGTGCCGTCTGTGACGGTCACCTTCAGCGTGCGCCGCGGCCCTCCCCCGATAAAGGAGTGGCCGGTCACTTCCACGACGGTATTCACCGGCAGACCGGGGCGGGACTCGGCAAGGGTTCGGGTGGAGAGGCGGTCCTCGTAGGAACGGGGAAAGTGGAGCAGGAGGTCGCTGCAGACGTGCAGCCCGAGTCCTGCATACGCTGCGGCAGTAGCCCTGCCTACTCCGTAGAGCTCGCTCAGCGGTTTCTGCAGTTCCCGCAGGTACATCGATTCCTCCGTTTCCGCCTGAACTACCGGACGGGAATCAGAATGGAAGCTGAATAAGGGCTGTCGTCAGCCAGCTGACCGCTGCCCGGAAGATGATCTGAATCACGATGACCGTTCCGACTGAGTAGAAGAGCAGCGTGCGTGCCGGTACTTCGCGCCCGCGCAGCAGCAGCCGGTGAACCCGTTCCGTGGTCCCGGCTATGAGCGAGTCGAGAATCGCGATGTACTGGATCGAGTTGGGACTCCGGCGGTATTCAAGGAGGATCCGCACCGCGAGCAGCACAATAAGTATGGTGATGAAAAACGAGATAACCGATCCGGCGGCCTGCGTTATAAGGGCCAGTACGACACCGAAGGTGATTTTGCCATGGTCGGCGAAGATCCTGAAGACGTTGTTGAAAATACCGAGGGTTATCATGGCAATAATCGGGGAGAAGTCGAACATTCCCCGCTGCATCCCCGGAACGCCTCGGAATATGTTGAGGTAGGGGTCGGTAACCCGGGTGATGATTTCATAGAACCGGCCGAATCTGGCGGCTCCGATTCCTCCCCAGGATAGGAAAATCCTGACAACTATCGCCAAGGTGTAGAGTGAAATCAGCGTGCTGATGAATCCTGCTGCGACTTGCAGTCCCTGCATGTTTTTGCTCCTCGATCCGCCCTGCCGGACGGGTCAGCTATGAAGGCCATACTTCCCGCACCAGCGGGTTGTTCTTTATACTATCGACAAACTTTTCAGAAAAAGCAACCCTGAGCTGGTCGGAAACTTTTATGACCGTCTCCTGCGGGCTGCTCTCCTCGGCTACATGGAGATAGACCGAACAGCTGCCGGGTATATCGAGCAGCTGGTCCCTGAGAGTGCTGAGGGCTGTTTTTTCGGCCATCTGCGCGGCAATGCGGATATGGATGCCGGAGACTCCCTCGCTGCTCAGCTGTCCGGGTTCAACAACGGAGTCAACAAGAAATTTCGGCTCCTCCTGCTTGGTGAGGTCAAACTTGCCGGTAAAACCCAGGATGCGGTCAACTTCCACGAGGTGGCGGTGCTCGACCCAGACCTTGGGAAAGAAGATGAGCTCTGTCGAACCCTGGAAATCCTCAATGGTGACGAAGGCCATCGGTTCTCCCTTGCGGGTGACGATCGTGCGCCTGGCGGTAACGATGCCGAGGAGGTTGCAGCTGTTCCCGCCGATGAACCTGTCCGGCCGTGAAAGGTCGACCCTGACGCACCGCTTCCAGATCTCCCGGTAATCCTCGAGCGGGTGCCCGGAGAAGTAGAAACCGAGCAGTTCCCGTTCGTACTCCAGTTTCTGCGCGTTTGAGATCTCCTCTACCGGCTGCATTTCAAAGTTGCCCAGCTCCTGCTCCTCCTGCATGTCAAAGAGGGATACCTGCCCGAACTGCTCCGCTTCCTTGCGGCGGGAGACATACTCGGTCAGGTTCTCGAGGTTGAGCAGCAGCGTTGCCCGGTTCACGCCCATCCGGTCGAAGGTGCCGGCCTTGATCAGGGACTCGAGTGTTTTCCTGTTGGCGCTGCGGGCATCGATACGGTTGAGGAAATCGATAAAGGAACTGTAGGGTCCCTGTTTTTCCCGCTCCTCGATAATGCGGCTGACAACGCCGGAGCCCACGTTCTTGATTGCGACGAGCCCGTAGCTGATTTTGCCGTCCGCCACGCCGAAGACCCGCTCTGACAGATTGATATCGGGGGGGAGGATCTCGATCCCCATGGCCGTGACTTCGCTGATGTACTGGGCAAGCTTATCGGTGCTGTTGATCTCGTTTGTCAGCGTCGCCGCCATGAATTCCAGCGGGTAATTGGCCTTCAGGTAGGCCGTCTGGTAGGCGATGACCGAGTAGGCCGCCGCATGCGATTTGTTGAAGCCGTATCCGGCGAAGGGGGCGAGCATGTCGAAGATGTCGCGGGCGAACTGCTCGGAGTAGCCCTTCTTCAGGGCTCCGTCGATGAACTCGGCCTTGAGCGTCTCCATCTCCCTGATCTTCTTCTTGCCCATCGCGCGGCGCATGATGTCGGCTTTGCCGAGGGAGAACCCGCCTATGATCTGGCCGACCTTCATGACCTGTTCCTGGTAGACGATCACGCCGTAGGTGGGTTTGAGCGTCTCTTCAAGGTCGGGATGGGGATACCGGATGGCTGTCCGCCCGTTCTTGCACTCGATAAACTGGGGAATATTCGCCATCGGGCCGGGGCGGTAGAGCGCGTTGAGGGCTATAAGGTCCTCGATAGAGCCGGGTTTGGCGGTTTTGAGGATGCCCTGCATGCCGGAACTTTCAAACTGGAAGATGCTGGCGCTGCGTCCCTCCCCGAGGAGGGCGAAGGTGGCCGGATCGTTGTCCGGTATGGCGCTGATATCGAAATCTATCCCGCGCTTTCTGATCAGCTTGACCGCGTTGCTGATCTGGGTAAGAGTCTTGAGCCCCAGGAAGTCCATCTTCACCAGTCCGCAGTTTTCGAGCAGGTCCATGGTGTACTGCGTCGAAACCGCCCCCGTATTCGGTTCCCGATAGAGAGGAACGTACTCGGTCAGCGCATCGTGACCGATGACGATCCCGGCGGCATGGGTCGAGCAGTGGCGGTTGAGACCTTCGAGTCTGCGGCTGACATCGAACAGTTCAGCGTAGACCCCGCCCTTCTGCTCCATCTCAGCCAGCCGCGGCTCCTGGGCAAAGGCCTTCTCCAGCGTCATTTTCGGATCGCTGGGGATCAGTTTCGTGATTTCGTTGGACTCTGCGAAGGAAATATCGAGAACACGGGCAACATCCTTGACTACCGCTTTTGCCTTCAGCGTGCCGAAGGTGATGATCTGGCCGACCCGGTCCTTTCCGTACTTGGCGGTGACGTAGTCAATCACCTCCTGGCGCCGCTCGAAGCAGAAGTCGATATCGAAGTCGGGCATGCTTATCCGGTCAGGGTTGAGAAACCGCTCGAAGAGCAGGTCATACTTGAGCGGGTCAATATCGGTTATCGTAAGGGCATAGGCGACTATCGAGCCTGCCCCCGACCCGCGCCCGGGTCCGACGGGTATTTCGTGCACCTTGGCCCAGTGGATGAAGTCCCAGACGATGAGAAAATAGCCGGTAAACCCCATGGAGGTGATGACATCAAGCTCAAACTCGGTCCTGCCGCGGATTTCTTCGGTGATCACCGGATACCGGGCTGAGAGTCCCTCCATGGTGAGGCTGCGCAGGTACTCCTCCGGCGAGCGGTAGCCTTCGGGTATGGCGTAGTTCGGCAGCAGGGGACCGGGAAGTTCGATTTCAATACGGCACATCTGGGCAATGCGCACCGAGTTTTCGATGGCCTCCGGAGC
>CAYSRK010000201.1:0-3826 GCA_964433385.1 uncultured Spirochaetales bacterium | reverse complement strand
CTTGGTTCAACAACCACAACCTCAGCCAAAGTTTCTAACCAACTGGTTTGATTCGAGTGATGTTCCATGTGGGTTATGAGAACCATCGGCCGCTCTCGCTCGGGAAGGGTATCCTTCAGCCGCTCCGGCACCCTGAGCCCGAGTATCCGCTGCAGCTTGTTCACCGCCGAAGTCATTCCGTAGCCGGTAAGAAAGAGCAGATCGTTCTCATCAGCGTATACGTGCTCCTTGATGACGGCACGCGCGTCATGGTAAGCCCTGGTCATCGCAGTTCCGGTGATGGTAGTCTCGGTATGGGTATTCGCCACATACGGTCCCACCTCATGCTGCAGGTACTCCTCAATCGGGGCGTAGAGTCTCCCTGAGGCTATCCAATCAGCGTACACCAGCGGCCGTTCCCGGCCGTCAGGCACCCTGACTGTCGTGTTAATGCCGATGATCCGTTCTCTGAAGGGGTGAAAGTAGGCTTCAAGCGTCATACCGGGACTCCTCGCCTCCCCTGTTATTGACGGGGAGTACCTGGGCAGTATCGTATGGGTAGCGAGTGTACCATGATTCCGGCAGATTGTCAGCACGGATGCAGCCGCTTGCAGATGTGAACTGCCAAAATATGCACTGTACATCCTCCAAAAACGGGATATGATGGAAGTACAGCCCATCCGGCGCTGCTGCCAATCTGGAGGTAAAAAAGATGAAACGGATTCTTAAAGCGGGTATATGTGTTACCCTCGGTGCGCTGCTGATCACTCTTTCTGCGTGCAGTCTGTTTCCCGGCAGTGAGGGCGATGTAGCGGTCTACATCAACCTCTCCGCCGAAAGCTGGTCTGATTCCCGGGCCCCCGGTGATGAGGCGGATGTGAACATCACCCCCGACAGCTATAAGCTTGCCATCACCTATTTCGCCCTGGTAGATGACTCGGGAGGTGAGGTGGTAATCGTCAATCAGGAGGACGACCCTGCCGATATTCCTATGGTGTTCGACTTCTCTCCGCCATTAGGGTCAGGGCTGCTGCTCGGCAGAAAGATGATCCCGAGAGCGACCTACGTCGGGTATAAGATGCGGTTTCTCTACATCGAAATGGATATGCCGGTGCAGTTTCAGGTACCTGCCGCAGCTTCCGACAGTGCTCACCCCTATGCTTCCGCAGATGAGGACGCCCGCACCTTCAGGCAGTACTACAACACCGACGGCAGCTTTCACAAGCGCGACTTCCTTGTCCAGGATGAGACCGGATCGGACTGGTACTGGATGAGACGAAATATTGAGTCAGCGGGAGTGCCGTTTTTCATCTCCACCGCAGACGGCGCAGCTCACCCGGATTTCAACATTCTTGATCTCTTCGCCAATGATGCGTTCTGGGGAGATATGGAAGACTACGACGATGAGAGCGTTCTTGTAACGATTGAGAGTGAAACCAACGCCGATGCGGTGATGGAGAGCTTTACCCTCGGCCTCCTCGAGCAGCTGCTGTTGACCGTAGATATAACCGACACTATGAACTTCAAGGAGATTGAGGGCGGAGCCTACGAGGATGGAAGCCTCGATATCGGGCCGACGGATGATACGGCCTCGCCTTCAACCCAGTACGGTGACCAGGGATACCATCCCATGATGCCCAGGCTCAACTTACAACCTTTTACCCTCTGAGCGCTACCGCTTCGGGGTTTTAACTACCAGGACCCGAAACGGCCCGTCGCTGGTGTTGTGCACAGCATGGGGGATGTTTTTCGGACTTTCGATGAGCATATCACGCTCCACGGCAGCCCGCTCATCCCCTATCTCGATCTCTCCCTTCCCCTCAAGAACATAGAAGAAGACGTCCACCGGTGTTTTGTGGGAGGGAAGAGTGTCCCCGGGGCCGACTTCGAGGTGCACAACCTCTACCGGCTCTGCAGACAGCAGTTTTTTTCCTATCACGCTTTTTTTGTTATAGGCAGCATCCGCCGCCCCTGCTTTGATGATTCTCATATGGGACTCCTTATTTTTAGAATATAGGAGAAATTTAGGGGAAATTGGCGTGTCCGGCTGTGACATATGTTACACGACTTGGCTGTTTTTCTCATTTCCGTCCGATATTATGCTGAAAACCGGAGAACAAACTTTGACTCCCGCAGATCGGAGGTCTACAATCAAGGTATGGAAACCATATTCGGACCGGTCCCTTCAAGAAGGCTCGGCAGGAGCATCGGGGTCAACAACGTTCCCCCGAAGCACTGCGCCTATGCATGTGTCTACTGCCAGCTGGGAAAAGCTCTCTGGATGGAGAGTGAGCGCTCAGTCTTCTACGATCCTCAGGAGCTTGCCGCAGCGGCTGAAGCTCGGGTCAAGGAAGTTCTGGCTCGCGGCGAGGTAATTGATTACCTCACCATCGTACCCGACGGAGAGCCTACGCTTGATGCAGGGCTGAAGAGGCTTATCATACTCCTCAAACGTATCGGAATCCCAGTTGCCGTTATTACCAACGGTTCCCTTCTCGGCCGAGCCGACGTGCAGGAGGATCTGGCTGAAGCTGACTGGGTCTCGGTAAAGATTGATGCGATAAGCAACAGCGTCTGGCGGGCTGTCGATCGTCCCCACAAGCGAATAGATCATGCGAAGATGCTGACCGGCATCGAACAGTTTGCCGGCAGTTTCAATGCCGCAGGCGGCAGGATCCTGGTAACCGAAACCATGCTGATTGAGGGGATGAATACGGCTGCTGAGGAGCTCGAAGCAGCGGCAGAATTTATCAGGGGCCTGAAGCCCCGTATATCCTACCTGGCTGTCCCGACCCGGCCGCCGGCTGAGAGCTGGGCAGTTCCGGCAGGGGAGGCTTCGCTTGCCCTGGCATACAGCATATTCACCCGTATCCTCGAAGAGACTGAAGTTGAACACCTTACCGGATATGAGGGAAGCAGTTTCAGCGCATCCGGTGATGCGCGTCTGGACCTGCTGAGCATTACCGCTGTCCACCCCATGCGTCAGGATGCTGTTGAGGAGCTGCTGCAGAAGGACGGCAGCAGCTTTGCCGTCGTTGAGGAGCTGGTATCGCAGAAGCTCCTGAGCAGCCACACCTTCTCCGGGCACACCTATTACGTCAGGCGCTTTACCCGCGCCGGGACACCATAAAAAAAGCAGAATGAATGTCACCCGCAGGTGACATTCATTCTGCCAAGATTTCTTACTGTTACGTTCAGATGGAACCGCGTCCTCCGCGCTGGATGGGAGCGCCTTTGGGCGCCTGGGGGCCCGAGACGGACGGGCGGAAACTCTCAGCCCGCCTCATATCAGATCCCCGTCCGTTATCGGAAGAAAAACCGCCTGCGCCCCTCTGGTCGATAGAGGCTCTTCCTTTTTCCCAATCATCTGACCAGCGTCCCGGTGCACTGAGAGCAAACTCTTCTCCGTTCACTTCCGCTTCAGTGACGAACATGTGCCCGTCATAGCCGTTGACGCAGTCCTGGCAGTCGGTCAGGTAGCCGCTGACCACGGCAGAAGCCCCATCATACTGCTCGATATCGAGAAGCGCGCCGCCGCGGGTTGAGAGGGTAAAGGTACCGTCTCCGTTGTCGATCACCACCTCTTCCCCGGTTACGTCAAGCACGCCGCTGAGAACTGCCTCCTCACCGGAAATCCCTCTGAAGGACTGGTTCGCGGCAGCTGAGGCCTGTTCTCTTGTTCCATTGGCAAATACCGCCGCAGCGGCTGACAGAAGCATTACTGTCACAATAATCTTTTTCATTTGATTCTCCTATAAAAAGTCTACCAAGAGCCTGTAAAGACTCTGATTTTTCTCTTCCTATCTTATGCAGCACCGTATGCTGTTGCCTGCATCTCCAATGATTT
>CAYSRK010000200.1:0-7101 GCA_964433385.1 uncultured Spirochaetales bacterium | reverse complement strand
CTCGCCGAGATGGTCTGAACCGTTTGTCACGATGAACTGCGCAGCCCTTCCGCCGAGCCTCATAGAAACGGAGCTCTTCGGGCACGAGGCCGGAGCTTTTACCGGAGCGGCGAAAGCTCGCAAGGGCCGCTTCGAGGAGGCCGACGGGGGGACCCTTTTTCTTGATGAGATCGGACTGATACCGCTGGTGGTGCAGGAGAAGATTCTCCGGGTGGTAGAATACGGCACCTTTGAGCGGGTGGGAAGCTCGCGGACCTTTGAGGTTGATGTGAGGATTATCGGGGCGACTAATGCCGACCTTCCTGCTCTCTGCCGTGAGCAGCGGTTCAAGCAGGATCTGCTCGACCGCCTCTCCTTCGAAGTGCTCTTCATGCCCCCCCTGCGGGTCCGCGGAAACGATATCCTGCTGCTTGCCGACCACTTTGCTTCGCGTATGGCCTATGAACTCGGCCGGGAGTATATTCCCGAGTTCAGTCCTGCCGTTGCGCAGCAGATGCTCTCCTACCCATGGCCGGGAAACGTGCGGGAACTGAAGAATACGGTTGAGCGGGCAGTCTACCGGACGCAAGGGCCAATGGTAACCGAAATCACGCTCGATCCTTTCCGCAACCCGTACCAGGCAGGGACCGACAGCTTCGGGGGCGGGGCAGCCTGCCTGAAGCCGGAAGCTCTTGCAGATCTGAACCTCTCCGAGGCGAAGGAGGAGCTGGAGCTCGCCTACCTCCTCTCTTCCCTGGAGAAAAGCGGCGGCAGCCAGAAAGAGGCTGCGGAGCTGCTCGGGTTGTCGTACGATCAGTTCCGCGGTCTCTACCGGAAACACAGGGGAAGGCTAGCCGAGCTGCAGGCCGAGGCGGAGGAACAGGTATGAGCTGTCTCTACATGGTGGCTACACCGATCGGTAATTTGGAGGATATTACGCTGAGGGCACTGCGGATTCTCAAGGAAGCGGATGCAGTTGCCTGTGAGGATACACGCAGGACACGGAGACTGCTGACCCATTTCGGCATCAGCACGAAGGTTCTGGCCTGCCATGCCAACAACGAGGAGCAGTCAGCCCGGGGCATTGTCCAGCTGCTCGATTCGGGCAGCAGCATCGCCTATGTCAGCGATGCGGGAACGCCCGGTCTCAGCGACCCCGGAGGCAGACTGGCAGGCATAGTCCGTGATGCCGGGTATCAGGTGGTCCCGGTCCCCGGTCCTTCAGCCTTCGGGGCTGTCTGCAGCGCAGCGTCGGGAATCGGGGCTTCTGTGCTTTTTGAGGGGTTTCTCAGCCCCAAGGGGGGCAGAAGACGCAGCCGCCTTCAGACGCTTCTGGACCGCAACGAGACCTTCGTCCTCTATGAGTCGCCTTTCAGGATCTTGAAGCTGCTCGAAGACCTGGCATCCCTCGCTCCGCAGCGGAGGGTACTGGTGGGAAGGGAGCTGACAAAAGTCTACGAGGAGCTCGTGGAAGGGACTGCTGAGGCGGTGCATTCCGGATTTTCCGCGCGTCCTGCTGTGCAGCTCAAGGGTGAGTTCACCGTCCTGGTCGCCATGGAACGTCGCAGCCGCAGCGGTGAGGACAATCAGGGATATTCCGGGTGATCAGCGTGCGGAAGCTTGCCCGGATGGATGTTCGTCTGCGGCTTAAGAAATGTGCCTATCTAGTCAAGGAGGCCGGTGACGGCAGTATGGTCGGCAGCGGCGCCTACCTGAGGGACATTATCAGGCTTGCAGCCGATTCCCTCCCTCCCGGTGACCGGCTTGCGGCTGAGCTGCTGTCCGCCGCAGAGGCGGTCACTCAGCTGCGGGGAGACGAGCTTCGCTTCGCATGTGAGGATGTCAGTTACCGCATCCTCGAGAGAATCGGCATAACCACCGCCGACTGGGACCTTCCCCCGGATGACGGGGCAGGGAACCGGCGGGTCCTTCCCATCCGTCCCTATCTGGATCGGGTCCGCTCACCCTACAATGTGGGGGCTGTTCTGAGGACTGCTGAAGCGTTCTGCTGCGATCGAGTTCTGGTATCACCGCAGAGTGCTGCCCTTGACCATCCGAGAACACTGCGAAGCGCACGGATGACCCGGACCTCCGTGATCACCGAGACTGCTGACATGGCACAGCTGGAGGGGTACGGCAGCATATTCGCCCTCGAGTCGGGCGGAACGTCGATTGACCGCTTCCCGTTCCCCGCTTCGGGCACGGTGATAGTCGGCTCTGAGGAGTTTGGGGTGAGTCCGGAGGGGCTGCGGGCCGCTGACGGGAGCCTCGGGCGGGTGACGATCCCGATGTACGGGCTGAAGGGGTCGCTGAACCTGGCGGTCGCCTTCGGTATCCTTATGTACTGCTGGGTCAATGCCCTGAATAAGGGGGGCTGAGTTTCATCGTTTCAGGACGGTGCATGACAGGTTCAGTTATGCAGACAGGAAGGTGAAAGGAGGGGGACAGGAACCAGGCAGCGCAACGGACAGATACCGTCGGCTGCCTGGTCGGGTGAAGGTCTGTTCAGCGTTTAAGAGCCTTCTCAATGGCCGGCTGGTTAAAGCCGACAATGACTTTTCCGTGCACATCTATAACCGGTACGCCCATCTGGCCCGATTTTTTCACCATCTCCTGCGCCTTGTTCATGTCCGAAGCAACATTATATTCGGTAAACGAGATCTTCTGCTGTCTGAACCAGTTCTTCGCCATGTTGCAGTAGCCGCAGGTTGGTGTTGTGTAAATAGTCACCGCCATAGTACGGTCCTCCTCTACGAGTAAAATTCCTTATAAAATTAGTAGCATATGTTAGGAACGTCAACTGTTTTTTTCCCCGCTCAGTTCTGCTGCCGTGAAATTTCATAGAGCCGCTTAAGTTTGTCCTCTACAACCCGGTTGATAGTGTGCACAGGAAAAATCCCCTTGGCGTTGCGTACCCCGGCCGGCCGGGAGGTGAGCACCTGCATGCCCTCATCGATGTGGTCAATGGGGTAGATGTGAAAGCGGTGTTCGCTGACAGCGTCAACGATCTCATCGGGGAGAATGAGGTTGCGGATATTGAGCCGGGGGATGATGACCCCCTGTCTGCCGGTAAGTCCCTTGCGGCTGCAGACACTGAAAAAACCGGTGATCTTTTCGTTGATGCCCCCGACAGGCTGAATCTCCCCCATCTGGTTGACCGAGCCGGTAACTGCGATGTCCTGCCGTACCGGGATTCCCCCGATTGCTGAAAGGAGGGCGTAGAGCTCGCTTGAGGAGGCGGAATCACCGTTGACCTCGGCGTAGGACTGCTCGAAACAGATCCCTGAGTAGATCGAGAGGGGAAAGTTCCTCGCGTACATCTTCCTCAGGTATCCCTCGAGAATCAGAAGGCCTTTGTCATGGATCTCTCCGGAAAGACCCGCTTCGTGCTCGATATTGACGATGCCCTCAGTTCCCGGGGCTACGGTGGCGCTGATGACCGCGGGTATGCCGAAGCTGTAGGTCCCGCGGTCGAGAACGGCGAGGGCGTTGACCATGCCCGTCCTTGTTCCCTCAAGCTGAATGAGCATCTCCCCGGAGATGATCTGTTCGATGATCTTCGATTCAGGGAGACCTGCGAGGTAGTTGCGCTCATTCATCGCCCGTTTAACCGCAGTTGCGTCAATGACCTGAGCCTGCTCCTGCACGGCCCAGTAGTGAGCCTCCCTGAGCAGGTCGGCAATCAGGGAGAACTGGGTGCTCAGTTCATCCCGCTGCTCCACGAGATAGGAACCGTAGCGCAGGATTTCAGCGGTTGCCGACGTGTCAGCCGGAAGCAGCTTCTCATCCTCTTCCACCATCCTGATGAAACCGATGTAGTTTCCGATATTCTCATCCGTCGCAGGCATGGAGAAATCGAATTCAGCGTTTATTTTAAAGAGCTTGTAGAAATCTTCATCCTCGGCAAAGAGCAGGTCGTACATTTCCTCGCTTCCGAGGGCGATCAGTTTCAGAGAGACCGGTACCGGTTCCGGCTTGATGCCGCCCGGGCTCCTCTGGTGGGACCCCGAGGGGTTCTGCAGGGTGATCATCCCGGTCTTGAGGGTCCGTTTCCCCTGCCCCCCCCTCCCCCCCCCCTGTAGGAGGTCACCTGCATCGAGCACAAGATAGCCTCCGGAGGCTTCAAGCCACGCCCCGCTGTGAAGCGAGAGAAACGGAAGGCTGCCCTCCTCTCTGCCGTCGTTCTTCTCGTCAACTGAACCGAAGAGGGCGGCGAAGGTAGGATGGTTCTCATAGATAATCGGCGCTGCTTCGGTACGGGAATGGTCCACAAGGAGATTGACGGAATACCGGAGGAAAAACTGGGCGCTTCTGACTGTATCGGGGTCGGCTCCGGAGAAGAGGAACGAGTATTCCTGCAGATCCTGCAGCACGTCATCGAGGTAGGAGCTGATCTTCACATCGGTGAAGCGTTCCCTGATCTCCTCAATATCCTGTTCTATGTGCTGAGCGAGGAGACCGGTATCAACTGTCAGCTTTTCAGCGGGGAGGCAGAGTCCCTCTTCGCCTCGCTCTGCAGCGCTCCCGGATGAGAGCTGGGTGATCATCTCCTCCTTGATTCTTCGGACAAGATTTTTCATTGCCTGGTGGAAGTGCTGGCCCTCTCCCGGCTCCATCATGACGAGCACCGGTATCTCCGGGCGGATGAAGTTGTGAATGTAGAGAATATCCTTCAGGTCGGACGGTCGGGGCCGGTTCTTGAGCATCATCCTGACGGCGGTCATTCTCCCGGTTCCCGGTTCTCCCGAGACGAAAATGTTGTAGCCCCTTCCCGGGATATCGAGTCCCATCCGGAGCGCCCGGACAGCCCTGGGCTGACCGACGATCTCACCGAGGAAGGAGGCAGGACGGCAGCGTTCAATTCTGTCGTGCGCATAGGAGAACGATACATCCCCAGCTGAAAGTTCCGTAATGGTAAATGATAGGTCGGCCATGGTGCCTTACTATAAAGATCGGAGTAACGGGGTGTCAAGCGCCGCAGGAAGGTGCCTGCTTCAGGCTTCTCATACAGGCAATTTGCATTTATACTGCATGAATGGATCTGAACACATTTACTGCACTACTGGATGATTTTCTGCAGACCTCAGAGTTTGCGCAGGCCGATGTTTCGCTGAACGGACTGCAGGTCGCCAGGAAAAATCCGGAGATTACCCGGGCTGCATTCGCCGTCGATGCGTGCATGGAGAGCTTCAGGGGAGCCGCTGCCGCCGGTGCTGATATCCTCATCGTGCACCACGGTCTCTTCTGGGGAAAGCCGATCGCTGTAACGGAAACCCATTACAGCCGGCTTGTGTTTCTCCTGGAACATGATCTTGCCCTCTACGCATCCCATCTTCCCCTCGATGCCCACCCGCAGGTCGGCAATAACGCCGGTCTGGCTAAAGCGCTGGGGCTAACCGGATGTGAACCCTTCGGCGAGTACCATGGGAAGTTGATCGGCCTTCAGGGAACCCTCCCGCATGCCATGATGCTTGAGGAAGCTGCCGCCCTGCTCGGCCTTTCCGAGGGACCGGCGGTTTCCATCCTTCCCTTCGGCCCCTCCCCGGTTTCGAAAGTCGGTGTGATATCCGGCGGCGCACCCGGTGAGGTTGCCGAGGCCATCGAGCGCAAGCTCGACCTCTACATTACCGGCGAGCCCTCTCACCAGGTATATCACCAGTGTCTGGAAGCAGGCATCAGCATGATCGCCGCCGGGCATTACGCAACCGAGGTCTACGGGCCCAAGCTCCTGGCCGAGTGGGCCGCTGCAGAAACCGGGGTACAGACCGTGTTCATCGATCATCCTACGGGGTTGTGATGATGAGTGATCACGTTTATCGGCGGACGCCGACAGGTTTGCCTGCTCCCGATCTTCCTATGAGGCTCAAGGCAGCGCCCTTTGTGCTTTCAGCGGTGCTTACCGTTGCCGATCAGCTTATCAAGCAGTGGATAACAGAGACCATTCCGGTCAACACCATCGGCTTCCGCCTCTTCGAGGGAGATTTCATCAGGATCATCCACGTAAAGAACAATGCTGTTGCCTTCAGCCTCGGCACGAATCTGCCCGACACATTCCGGATTGTGCTCTTCATTGCCGTCCCCCTGGTTCTCATTGCGGCAATCATCGTCTACGTGCTGCGCAGCGAAGAGTTCACTCTCTTTCAACGCTGGTGCATAGCAGTGCTGGTCGGAGGCGGAATCGGCAACCTGATCGACAGGATATTCCGTTCAGGTCTGGTAATCGACTATATTGACGTGAAGTTTTACGGTCTGTTTGGGCTGGAGCGGTTTCCCACCTTCAATCTGGCCGATTCATCCATCGTTGTGGGCGGCATCCTGCTGATGGGATCGTTTCTTTTCACACTGAGGAATCACCATGAATAAGAAGCTCAACACCGTACTGTTCATGCTTGCCGCCACCGTCCTGAACATCGTCATGATGATCACCCTGCTGATACTGCTCGTGGTACTGGCGGGCGTGCTTTTTCCTGATGTACCGGCGACGACAGGGCAGATTCTGCTGATCGCGGCATTTCTGCTGGCTTTGGGGGGCTCATTTGCCCTGTACACGTTTGTCATGCGCTGGATAACCCGGAAGATCGATATGGACCGGTATTTCCATCCGATCTTCAAGCAGCGAAGCGGCCGCCGTCCGCCGCGCTGAGGTCAGCGGAAACGCAGCCTGGTTGTCTCACCGGAAGCGATGGTCTGTTCGTAGAAGGTCGCAATCTCAAGGTTGAAGAAGTCTGCCGCCTGCACATCGTATGTGCCGGGAGCAATCTGCAGCTGCCGCACCTCACCGGGTTCTATGACGGCATCCTCAAGCAGATCATCCTCCCACCGCTGCTCGGATGAACTGCGGGTATAGAGGAAAAAGATAGTCCTCTTTTCAGTGGCGTTTTCTATCTCGAGAATTCCGTTCTCAGCAGCAGGTCTGTAGCCTGCACACCCGATCAGGGCCGCAGCGAGCAGGACTGCGGCGACGGCTGCGATGAGGTATGTCGGCTGAGCGGTTCTGAATCGTTTCATATTCGCTTTCTCCCTGGATTGGTTTCGTGTGTCAGCAAAAAAAATCCTTACGAAACCGTAAGGATTGTACAGTGGAGGTAAGGGGAGTCGAACCCCTGACCTCTTGAATGCCAT
>CAYSRK010000199.1:0-1672 GCA_964433385.1 uncultured Spirochaetales bacterium | reverse complement strand
CCCCTCTACGCCCACCTGGCGACTGCTGCCGTCTCTCAGGGCAGCAGGGTTGAACAGGGGAATGAGATCGGCACAATCGGCAGTACGGGCAGCATCCCGGTTGACCCGCAGCTCTACTTTGAAATCCGCCGGGACGGCACCCCGCTCGATCCTGAGCAGTATTTCCCCGAATAATTTTCACTCTGACGGCTAAGCCCCGCAGCAGTGCTTGTACTTCTTTCCGCTGCCGCAGGGACAGGGGTCGTTCCTCCCGACTTTTTGGACAGGGCGCCGTATCTGCGCCGCAGGAGCGTTCTGGGCGGAGGCGCTGCTTTGCGGAGAACCGAATAGCTGTACGGCAGAATGCTGGGCCGATACCTGTTTCTGGTGAGCAGGTTTGTGGACCGGCACATTCGGTTTTTCCGAAATCTGCACACGGACAGCCAGTTTTGCTATCGAGTACTTGATTTCTGAAAGCATCGCATCAAAGATGTCGAACCCCTCGAGTTTGTACTCGAGCAGGGGGTTCTTCTGGGCGTAGGAGCGCAGGTGCACCGCCTCACGCAGCGCTTCCATGGTTTCCAGATGATCCTGCCAGCGGCTGTCTATCTGACGAAGATAATGGAAGCGCAGAAATGCGTTGAAGGTCTCCTCCCCGGTTTTTTCCGACTTTTCATCAAGATTATTCTTTATCAGGGAGATATATGCACTTATAAACCGTCCCCTGTCGGCAATACCCTTGAGGGTATCCTCCTCCATTCTCAGCCCGAAGAGTTCCTCAACCGCATCGGCTGCCGCTGCACTCTGGGCCTGCTGAAGGGAAACCGTGCCGGCTGTCCGGTCAACTATTCCCTCGATCATCTCCTCCGCAGCAGCCAGGATTCTCTCCTTGAGATTCGTATTTTCCAGAATGGTATCCCGCTGTCCGTAGATGAAATTCCGCTGCTCGTTCAGCACGTCATCGTAGTCAAGCAGATGCTTACGAATATCGAAATTCCGTTCCTCGACCCGGGTCTGAGCTTTTTCAATCGCCTTCGTGATCATCGGGTGATATATCGGCTCACCCGTGTTCATCATCTTCCCCAGCAGTGATTTCAGGTTGTCCCGGGCGAAGAGCCGCATAAGACTGTCATCAAGGGAGAGGTAGAAGCGGGAAAATCCCGGGTCCCCCTGACGTCCCGAGCGGCCGCGCAGCTGGTTGTCGATTCTGCGGGATTCATGCCGCTCAGTCCCGAGGATGTATAGGCCGTTGAGAGACTGGACCTCACGGTACTCCTCTCTCCATTTTTTCAGCTCTGCGGCATAGATCTTCCGATACTCCTCCTCCCCCGCATCGGTTCCCGCTTTATGCATGGCCCGGTGCTCAGGGTTTCCCCCGAGTTTGATGTCAGTACCTCTTCCGGCCATGTTGGTGGCAATGGTGATAGCACCCCTGGCGCCGGCTTCGGCGATTATTGCCGCCTCCCTAGAGTGGTTCTTCGCATTAAGCACTTCATGCCGCAGCCCCTTCTTTGTCAGCAGGGAGGAGATCAGTTCGGAGGACTCAATAGATACCGTTCCGATTAGAATCGGCTGTCCCTTTGCATGGACCTGATCGACTTCTTCTATGATCGCCTGATACTTGAACTGTTCGTTAAAGTAGATCAGGTCGTGCTGATCATCCCTGATAACCGGACGGTTTGTCGGTATGACG
>CAYSRK010000198.1:0-8060 GCA_964433385.1 uncultured Spirochaetales bacterium | reverse complement strand
CGTCGGCGGTAACCGGCCACGGGTGAATGGAACCTACCCCCCCGAGCCGGCTGTGGAGGTCCAGGGTGCTGATGATGCTCCGGGTTTCTGCAGGCAGGACGATCCGGGTGGTGCTGTCGGCTCTGAACAGCGGGTGAAAGGCCCAGATGCCGTACAGGTCGAAACCGGAGGTGTTCACCACCGTGCAGTCCCAGCTGAGCACCGCCTCTCCGCCCTCTCCGGTGAGGCTCACCTCACGCTGGAAACGGTACGGGAAACGCACCCCCTGAACGCTGAAGCGCACGGAGGAGGAGCCGACCGCTGTTTCCCACGGAAGCGGCCAGAGTTCCCCGTGGGGGGGACACGGGGTCCCCCGCCACGGGTCATACGGATAAAAGCTGGGGTTGATCGAGGGAAACAGGTCGTCAGCTCCGCACAGATCGTTCTCCACGTAGAGCGACCCGTAGCCGGGAAGCGGATGGACCGCCTCCCTCCCCTGGTGGAGAAACTCGTACCCGGTATCGCGATTACGCAGCGATACCAGCTTGGCGCCGAACTCGGTGAAGAACACCGCCTCATACCGGCCGGAGGAGAGGCGAAGCGCCTTCCTCCCCCGGAATACGGATCTTTCTATGGTGCAGCTCATCCGCAGATTTCCTTACAGCCTGGAGTTAATTGAACACCTCAAGGTCTGTCTCAGCCCGTGAGGCATCGGTTACATAGACCTCGATGTCATGGATCTTGGGAATACTATCCCCCTTGATATGGTTGAGGATATCGGTCGCCAGCTGGTAGCCCATAAGCTTCGGCGCCACGTTCATCGTAGCGGTCAGCTCACCGGCTGCAACCGACTTCACCGCAGCCTGCACCCCGTCAAGCCCGATAACACTGACCTGCCCGGTCAGACCCCGGTCAACCACCGCCTGGTAGGCGCCGAGGGCCATCTCGTCGTTCTGGCCGTAGATCAGCTTGAGATCCCGGTTGGCCTGAAGGATGGTCTCAGCCACGCTCTGCCCCTTGTCCCGGACCCAGTCGGCCTCCTGCGTTGCGGCAATCTCCCAGTCGGTGTTCTGCAGCGCTTCAAGGAATCCTTCGAGCCGGTGGTTGGCGTGCACTCCCGGAGTTCCGAGCAGCACCGCCGCCTTTCCGCTGGTCCCCAGGTTCTCAACAACCCATTCACCAAGAATCTTGGCCGCCTGATAGTTGTTGTACCCGACCGATGAGATGAAATTGTCGTAATCGACTACCCCCTCGAGCTGCGGCTCAGCCATGTTGAGAAAGTACATATCGATCCCGGCGCTGGTGCCCTGCTCGAATATTGCGTCCATGGCGTACAGGTCACCGACGGTCGTTACGGCGATGGCATCGAGGCGCGAGGTAATCCAGGCCTCAACGATCCGCTGCTGGTCCTCCACAGCCTGGTGGCTCTGCGGGGTCTGCCACAGCAGTTCCACGTTCTCCATGCCGCTGTCGCGGATGCCTTCCTCAATTCCCGACTTGATCAGCTGATAGAACTCTGAATCAGCCGGCGGACAGATGCCGATCCTGATGGTTCCCGAATCAATGTCCCGTTCACCGGCTGCTGAGAGCGCCGTGATCCCCGCTGCGAGCAGCAGTATCATCACAGCCGCCGTCACTCTGTTTCTCTTCATCACCTACCTCCTCATGTAGTATACGATCCGCCTGGTTTTCAGGCGTGTTTTCTTCTGGCGTTATTGAATGATACCGCCAGGATTATGATAACCCCGTTGATCACATACTGATAAAACGGGTTAACATTGAGCAGAATAAGCCCATTGCCGATAATTGCAACCATCAGCGAACCGATGACCGTTCCCAGCACGCTTCCCGAACCGCCGAAAAGAGAGGTTCCGCCGATGACCACCGCAGCAATAACTGACATCTCGTACCCCTGCCCCAGGTCGGGGGGGACGGAGGAGAGGCGGCTTGCGAGCATGATCCCGGAGGCGGCGGCGGTCAGCCCGGAGATCATGTAGACGATCAGCTTGATACGGCTGACGTTGATCCCCGAGAGGAGGGAAGCCGTGCTGTTCGAGCCTACGGCAAAGATATGGCGGCCGAGGACCGGGCGCCCGAGCAGCCGGCGGGGGATGATAAAAATGACAGCCGCTATCAGGATCGGTACCGGGACAGGTCCAATGTTCCCCCGTCCGAGCTGGGAGAAGTCCCTGCGGGCGAAGGCCTGAAACGGAACTCCGTGGGTCATCATGAAGAGTACGCCCCGGAAAATGCTGAGCGTTGACAGAGTCGTGATCAGATCGGTAACCCCGAACCGGGTTATGATGAAGCCGTTGATCAGGCCGCAGACAGCCCCGGTCACCAGGCCGGCCGCCACCGCCAGTGCGGTAGGTGCGCCCTGGAGCAGGATGACGCTCGTCACGCCGGCGGATAGCCCGATCACCGAACCGACCGATAAATCGATGCCGGCCGTGATGATGACGAGCGTCATACCCAGGGCGGCGACAAGAACGAAAGTCGACTGACGGAGGATGTCCATGAAGTTGCGCAGCGTGAAAAAATAGGGGGATGCGGCGCTGAAGAAGATGATAATTGCAAGAAACACGATGTAAAGCCCGATATTCTCGACCGAATACAGGCGCTTTACCAGGCTGCCTCCTGACTGTGCTGATTTGTTCACTCGCTCTCCCTCCCGCTGTGCTCTTCTTCGCTCTCCCTGACCGGGGATGATGCCAGCATGGCCTCAAAGACTGCCCTGCTGCTTATTTCTCCGCTGTAATAATCACCGACGACAGATCCCTTGCGCATAACGATCACCCGGTCAGCAATATGGAGAAACTCCTGCGGATCGTTGGTTGCCAGGATGCAGATCCCTCCGCTGCCGGTCATCTCCCGCAGGAGCCTGATCACATCCCGCTTTGCCATGACATCAATGCCCTGAGTCGGTTCATTGAGAATCAGCAGCTGCACCTCGGCGAAGATCCAGCGGGCGAGCATAACCTTCTGCTGGTTTCCTCCGCTTAAGTCGGTGATTTTCTGGTCAATACCGCTCATTTTGATGCTCAGCTGCCGCCCGAGCTCCTCTGCCGCCTTGCGCTCCTCCCCGGCGGCTATCTGTCCGAAGCGGGTTGCGATCTTCTTCAGCATCGATATCGTCATATTCTCCCTGATGGAGAAGTCCTTGATCATCGCCTCCGAGATGCGGTCATCCGAGAGGTAGCCGATCCCGAGGCTGACCGCTTTCTGCGGGTCGGTAACCACGGTTGAAGAGCCGTCCGGGCGCATCAGCACGACACGCCAGCCGGGACGGTATCCGTAGAGCGCCTCTGCTATATCCTTGGCCCCGGAGCCGACTATCCCGGTAAGCACCGTAAGCTCTCCCGGTTTGACTTTCAGCGTCACACTCGTGCGCACGAGCGTGCCGCTCTCCGGTGAATCGGGAGGGGTGAGGTGAAACGACCATCCTCCCGGCCGCACCGTCTTCGGATGGGGTGCGGAGGGAATCTGCCGGTCGTAGAGTTCGCTGATATCCTGCAGCCGGTCTCCGGTCATCATCTCGATCATCCTCTGCTGCGTCGGCACGGATGCTGAGTACCCGGTCTGCACTCCGTTGCGTAACGCGACTACCTCGTCAGCTACGCTCTCGATCTCATCCATATGATGGGAGACGTAGAGAATGCTGTAGCCCTCTTCCCGGAGGCGGCGGATGCTCTGCAGCAGCAGCTCCCGCTCCTCAAGCGGGAGCGCCGCGGTCGGTTCGTCCATGATGAGAATGCGGGCTGAAAAGACCAGAGCTTTGAGGATGCCGACAAGCCGCTGCTGGTAGGCTTTGAGGTACCGCATCCGCTCTTCAGGCCGGAAGGTCGCCCCGTACTGGGCAAGCAGGGGCAGCAGCTCCCGAACCTCGGAAGCCCGGTCGAGCCGGGGTATCAGGGAACCCCGCCCTGCTCTCTTCAGCTCCCTGCCGAGGAAGATATTGTCCACTACGGAGAGGTCGGGAGCGTAGGAGGGTATCTGGTGGATGACGCTGATGCCGCGCTCCTGAGCCTGGGTTACACTGGAGAAGCTGACCGGCTCTCCATCGAGAATGATCCTGCCTGAATCGGGCCGGTAGTAGCCTGCGAGGATCTTGACGAGGGTGGACTTGCCCGCACCGTTCTCTCCGATGAGGGCGGTAATGGTCCCCTGTTTCAGCTCCATCGAAACCCGGTCAAGCGCCTGGATGGCAAAGAATCGTTTGGACAGCTCCTCAACCCGGAGCAGGGTCTGCGTTTCTCCCATGATTCGGAGTATAGGTCTGCCCGGGGCAGAATGCCATGTACAATTTATCCCTTTGAAATGAACTATTTTTCACTGCTCATCGTTGGCCGGACTGACCCCGTAGCGTTTTTTATACATTTTGCTGAAGTAGGTATAGTTGTTGTAGCATACTTCGGCGGCCGCCTCATAGACCAGGCAGCGGCCGGCGGCGAGCAGACGTTTCGCCTCCGCAAGCCTGAGGTTGTTGATGCAGGTAACGATATTGACCCCGGTCTCCTTCTTGAACTGCCGGCTGAGGTAGCTGTGGGAGTAACCGAGTTCCTCGGCTATATCGGTGAGACTGAAGCCCCGTTTCTCGAAATTAGCGTGGATGAAGGCGAGTGCCCGCCGGATTCCTATGGACAGGTGCTCATAGTCCTCCGCAGGTGAGCAGGCATCAAGCAACCGCTTCAGGGCAGCCTCAAGCTCAGCGAATGATCCGGCATGCGCAATCTCCTCCCGGCTTCTCCTGAGGAGGGACTCCTCAATTCCGCCTGCAAGCTGATCCCGGCGGCAGACTGCGGTCAAGTCGGCTATTTCCCGATAGAGGGCTTTGACCTCCTCAACACCGATGGCGGCATCGGCGGCCAGCACGCTGGCGAGGCTCATGAGGCGGCTTCTCAGCGAGGGCAGGCTCCCCTCGGCGAGCAGGGCATATGCTTCCACTTTGAATTCAGAAAGCAGTCCGCTCCGTGCTGTATTCTGCACCTGCTCCTTGAAGTCCTCACTGAAGAGCAGGCCCGGTCCGGCATAGAAGCTGCGCAGTTCGGCAGCCTGAAGCGGGCGAAAGAGCTCCTTGAGGGAGCTTACCCACTTGCGCTGCCTGCCGAGGACAAGACAGAACGGCTCTCCCCCGGCGGCAAGCCGCTGCCTGACGGTTGCGTAGAGCGACTCTGCGGTGCTTCTGCTCAGAGCACCCGGTGAGCAGTGGAGGATAAGCAATCGTGCCTGCGGCAGGGTCCTGACGAAGAAACGCTGTTCCTTCAGCTGCAGTGACCCGGCAGTCTGGGCAAGCAGCCTCAGGAGCGCCTGCTCCTGCAACGGGCTGTGAGCGGGCTGACTGTGCAGGAGAAGTGAGCTGAGCCGGTAGTATGCCTGCTCGGGCAGTTCGGGTCGAAGGGAGGCTGTCCACTGATCGTAGATCGTCTCCTCATCGGGCAGACCGGAGCGGCCGGCTGCCGCCTGCTGCGTCTTGCGAGCCAGCACCTTCTGCAGGATGCTCTCCACCCCTTCACGGTCGATGTCGAACTTGAGGATATAATCGACTATATTGTGGTGGAAGGCCTGCCGGACAAAATCGTAGTCGTCGTGGCAGGAGAGGACGGCCGTCTGACAGTCGGGGCAGTTGGCGCTTATCCAGCCGAGCAGCGCCAGACCGTCCATATTGGGCATTTTGATGTCGGTGAATACCAGCCCTATGCGTTTCTGCCGAAGAATTTCCGTCGCGCACAGCCCGTCTTCCGCTTCGCAGATCTCCACCGCGGAATCCTCCGTGAATAACTCGCGGAGGATGGCCGCCAGCCCCCTGCGGACCAGAGGTTCATCATCGACTATCAGGATGTTGCCGATGCGCCCGAGGGCGCTGACTTCAGCTTCCTTCATATACTTCCGCCGGTATGGTGAATCGGATTGAGGTCCCCCGTCCGGGACTGCTTTCGATATTCAGGCGGGATTCGGCGCCGAAATAGGTTTCCAGACGCAGATTCACGTTCCTCAGCCCTATTTTCTCCGTGCTGCCGCTGAGGTGTCCCTGGTCCGGCCCTCCTTCAAGGATCTCCCGCTGCTGCTGCAGGTCAAACCCCTTGCCGTTGTCATGAACCGTGTAGGCGATTCTTCCGTTCTTCCTGCGCACTGCAATGGTGATGATCCCGCCGCTGCCTGCAGGGTCTATGCCGTGAAAGATGGCATTCTCCACAATCGGCTGAAGCACAAACTTGATGCATTTGTACTGCAGGACCTCCTCCTCGATATCATAGACGACGGTGAAGGAACTGCTGTAGCGCAATTGCTGCAGCGCGATATAGTCCCTGATCTGCTCAACTTCATCTCTTATCGAGATAAAGATGACGCCGATGCGAATCGAGTTGCGCAGCAGATGGATGAGGGAGCGCACCGCTGCGGCAATCTTCGTATGGCCCTCGAGATCAGCGAGTACGCGGATGGTGTTCAGCGAGTTGTACATGAAGTGGGGGTTGATCTGGGCCTGCAGGATCATCAGTTCGTGCTCTTTCTCGCGCCGGTGGTAGGAGTTGATGCGGGAGATGACCGAGAGCAGAAAGCTGTGCAGGTGGGAGAAGTAGGGGGAAAGGATACCCCGGTGCTCTTGTCCGGCGAGCACTTCGACATCGTTAAAGTTCGATTTCTCCAGCTTCGCGACGATCGTCTCCAGGTTGGTGACCGGCATGGAAATCGAACGGGAGAGATGGATCAGGAGGAGAAAGATGACGAGAATCAGTCCGAAGAGGAAGATGATGGTGAACCGGTAGAGCAGGTTCGTGTCCTGGCTGATCCGCCGGTCGGAGGAGGCGAAGAGGTACTTGACCGTACTGAAGCGGGAGGTGTCAAAGCTGACAAAGCTTCCGTGGGGTTTGCCCGCGATGTGGTCTCTCCCCGACTTCAGCTCGGAGAGGTCGTGGGACAGCTGCTCGGGAAGCGTTCTGAAGGCAACCTCCCGGTTGTGGGAGTAGATGAAGCTGCCGGTATCGGAAAAGAGAAATACCTGCTCGTTCTGGCGGTTGTGCTGCTCGACAATCCGGTCAATCTCCTCCCGGCTGATAAGCAGGATCATTGCCCCGCGTTCGACGGTCTTCCGTTCGAGGTAGAGAACGTTTATCCGGGCGGCAAAAAGCAGCATATCGGAGAGCTCCCCGGTGAAGAGTGAGGGGTTCATCGGACGGTAGAGGGCTACGGCGCTCTCGGTGCTCTGCACGGCGGCGAAGTTCTCCGGGGTTATGATCAGGTCTGGTTTATCGATATCGGGCAGGTGGTCGGAGCTGCAGATCGCCCCGGCTCCGGTTATCAGATAGTAGCCGAGGATAGCCTTCTCGCTCTCCACGATCCTATCAAGATGCGCTTCAACGGCACTGAGGTGATCCGCATAGGCCTGTTCGCCGGGAAAGGCTGAGCGGCTTTTCGACAGCTCAATCGTGAAGGGGATATTGTAGGAGACGCTGCGGACGACACGGTGGAGATCGATAACGAAGCGGTCGACATCGTTCTTTATCTCCCGGAGGTAGACCTCCTGGTTGGTGTAGAGGTTGTTCTGGAGAATTCTGTTGAACGAGAAGAGGAGAAATACTCCGCAGACTATGACCGGCAGGATGAACGAGAAGAAAAAGGCTAAGCCGAGTTTATACTGAAGGCGGAGGTTGAGCCGATGGGCCTTGAGCATACCGGAGAGGCCGGCTCTTCTGCTCTCCCGATTCCCGGACACTCGCCCCATGGATCAGGCTCCTTCGTATGTGGTCTTCTCACCTATTGTACCAGATCATATCGATTTGTATATATACTTTTTTGACCCTCCCCCTCCACAATTTTGTCCTGACTCTGCTTCCTGCTTCACGGCGCCCCGTCTTCCGTCGAAGTACTATGAACGTTCCGGAGTATTGTAGTTCCCTTGCGATCTAGCTGGTTCCTTTTCCACCCCAAAACCTTCAATCTGGATACAAATTTTGCAGAAAACCAATTGCTCAGAAAGGGTAAATTTTTTGGATCTAAGTTTTTTACCGTGTAATCCATCATCTACCCGGCATCCTTGAGAGTAGGCTTCGGCAACTGGAACACGGTCTGTTTAAGCCGTTTCC
>CAYSRK010000197.1:0-3021 GCA_964433385.1 uncultured Spirochaetales bacterium | reverse complement strand
GGTCATACCGTCATCACTGTCGGGCGCAGCTCAGAAGCCCTCGAAGAGGCTGCCCAGCAGAGCTTTGACCTTGCTTTTCTGGATCTTAAACTCGGCAATGAAAACGGCATGGACCTCGTACCCGAACTTATCGCTAGAACCCCCTGGATTAAGATAGTGATAATAACGGCGCACGCTTCTATCCGCAGCGCTGTGGAAGCGGTGAAAAAGGGAGCCTCCGACTACATGGAAAAACCTTTTACACCCGACCAGATCCTGCTGGTCACCTCAAGAATGCAGCAGCTGCTCACGATGGAAATGGAACTGTTCTCGCTTAAGGAGATACAGGACGACAGCGGACCGAACCTGCTGCTTGAGAGCAGATCCCCCTCCATGAGAGCTGCTTTGGATACGCTGAAAAAAGCTGCCGGCTCGCAGGCAATCCTTCTTCTTACCGGGGAAAGCGGAACAGGGAAATCTGTCCTGGCCAAAGCAGTTCACCACTGGAGTTCGCGCAGCCAGCGGCCGTTCGCCGTTGTATCCTGCCCTTCCATACCCTCCGAACTGCTCGAGAGTGAATTGTTCGGTCATACCCGCGGCTCATTCACGGGAGCGGTAAAGAACAACCCCGGAAGGCTGTCCCTCTGTGACGGAGGCACCCTTTTACTGGATGAGATTGCCGATATGCCGGTTGCCGTGCAGGCTAAACTCCTCCAGTTCATCCAGGATAAAACCTACCAGAGAGTAGGAGACCCGGTCAGCAGAAGGGCTGATGTGCGTATAATTGCCGCCACCAACGGCAGCCTGGAGGAACGTATTCAAGCCGGCACCTTCAGAGAAGACCTCTATTACCGTCTGAATGTTATTTCCGTTGCTATACCGCCGCTGCGGGACCACAAAGAAGATATTCTTCCCTTAGCCCGTGAGTTTCTGTCCTATTACTGCCGGGTAAACCACCGCACAGCCTGTACGCTGTCGGAAAAAGATGCCGCTAGACTCACCTCATACTCCTGGCCCGGAAATATTCGGGAACTCAGGAATACCATTGAGCGGGCGGTCATACTCGGCGACGAGAGAACCCTTGATGCAGAGATAATTCCCCCGCTCTCCGATGAATCCGGTAAGGAAGAATCATTTCCCGCTCTCGGGGACCCGGTAACTCTTGAGCATATCGAGAGCATCCATATTCGCCGTGTCATAGCCCGTTCTGCTACGCTTCAGGAAGCAGCTGCAACGCTTGGCATTGATCAGGCCACCCTGTGGAGAAAAAGGCGTTCATACCATATCAGCTGATGCATTGCATTCTGCAATGCATACCACTATCACAATTCTCATTTTGCACGATTCGCCCACGTCAAAACCGTGCCGGGCCGCAATAAACAGCCTTTCACTTGGCATTAAAACTGCAAAGATAGTGAAGGGCAGAGAGAGGAATCAATTATGACCTTGAAGAAGAAAATGCTCTTCGGTTACGGCGCTGTGTTCATTCTCGTCAGCGTAGTCATACTGTGGGCAATCGTTAATATTATTTTCCTCGGGCGCGCTGCAGAAGAGATACTCAGTGAGAATTATCGCAGCATTCTCGCCGCAGACAATATGGCCTGCTCGCTCGCTGCCCAGCAAAGAAACCTGCTCACCCTTTTATCCGATGAGGAGAATGAGCAGAAGCTCCTCACAGAGATTCAGGATACCGATTCACTGTTTCTTCAGTGGTTTTCCCGGGCTCAGGACAATGTAACTATTGAGGGGGAGCAGGAGATTGTCGATGATATTGAACAGGCATACCGTGAATACCGTACGCTCCTGTTCGGCACCGGAGTGCAGGAATTCTCCTATGCTCAGTACCAGGAAACCTATGAACCCCTTTCGGCCAGAATCACCAGTCTTACCGACAAACTGCTCACCCTCAACGAACATACTATGTACAACGCGCAGAATCGAGCCTCTGCTGCCGCATCACGCGCGGTCTGGTCTACCTCTGTTGTGGCTGCCGCTGCGTTTATCATCGCCTTGTTCTTCATCATCGTACTCGCAGAAAAACTCGTCAGGCCGCTTACACAGTTTATCGAAGCTTCACGGCTGATCTCTGCTGGAGACTACACCACCCAGGTACCGCTTCAGACCCATGATGAACTGGGCCTGCTTGCTGGGGAGTTCAATCTCATGGTGTCGAAGCTCAAACACTACCACGAACTGAACATAGAACATATCCTCACCGAAAAGTCCAAAAGTGAAGCAATCCTTGCCAGCATTGAGGACGGCCTGATTGTCTTTAATCCGGATCTCGCTGTAACCGGCATCAACCCCTCCGCAAAAGCAATCTTCGCCCTTGACATCTCGGACTACCGTCCCCTCAGCTGCGAAGACTTCATTCATGACCCGGGAGTATGCGGACTGATCCGTGAGACCGTGAATACGGGAAAAAATCCTTCCACAGAGGAGCATGACCGGGTCCTGATCGTTGAGCACAATGATACAGCAAAACATTTTCTCAGTTCGGTCACACCTATACGGGGCAAAGAGGGTGAAGTTACCGGGGCAGTGCTGCTGCTGCGGGACGTTACCAGCCTGAAAGAGGTGGAACGGATGAAGAGCGAGTTCATCATGGCGGCATCTCATGAACTGCGGACCCCGCTCACCAGCCTCGGCATGAGTCTCGATCTGATCCGCAGGACAATTGAACCGACACTGCAGACTCGTGAAAAGGAGCTGTTATCAGTTGCATCCGAGGAAGTCGGCCGCATGAAGGAGATCGTGCACAACCTCCTCGACCTCTCACGCCTGGAGGCCGGCAGCATCGATCTGCAGTTCGAAAAAGTCCCGATTTCCCGTCTCTTCAACCACGTCAAGGATATTTTTTCCAGCCAGGTTGAGATGAAAGGCGCCGCCCTGGAGGTCAGCGAACCGGATTCCGATACGGTTATTGAGGCTGACGTGAACAAATTGACGTGGGTTCTTTCGAACCTGATCTCAAATGCCCTGCGCTACGTACGTCTTGGCGGCCATATTCGGATGGCGGCTCTAAAAAGCCGTTCGACCCTG
>CAYSRK010000196.1:0-4737 GCA_964433385.1 uncultured Spirochaetales bacterium | reverse complement strand
CACCCGGAGCACTCTTTAAGAGCCTGAAAACCATGGCTGAGTTCGGCCTGAATATGAAGAAGCTCGAGTCCAGACCGATTCACGGGAAACCCTGGGAGTACATGTTCTTTGTCGAAACCGAGATTCCCGAACTGGAAACCTACAGAAACGCGTGCCTGAGTCTGCAGGAAACGAGTGATTTTTTCAGGGACCTGGGGACTTTCTACTCGGACCGGTAGGCGTATGGGAAGCGTGCATCCGTACACCCGTGAAAAACTCGTGCTGGGGTTCCTCTCACCCTTCAGGCAGCTGCCCGATATGCTGCTTGAACGGGTCTGTGCGGTGTTCGGTGAAATTGAGCGGATCAGCGGTCCCTACCCGTTCTCCTATACCGACTACTACGGTGAAGAGATGGGGCAGGAGCTGTACAAGCACCTGGCAGCTGTATTGCCGCTTGTTGAGCCTGACCTGCTGGCTGAACTGAAAACTGCAGCGCAGACGCTCGAAGGGGAATTTCTCGGAGAGGATGGGAGGCGGACGGTGAACATTGACCCCGGGCTCCTCAGTGCGGGAAGGTTTGTCCTGGCGACGACGAAAGATCGCGGCCACAGGATTCCGATAGGGAAGGGCATCTACGCCGAGGTGACGCTGCTCTATGTGAAAGGAGAGTATGTACCCCTGCCGTGGACGTACGCCGATTTCTCCTCCGATACCTACCGGGGCGTGCTCAAGGAGGAACGCAGAGGGTACCTCAGACAGCTGCGTGAGTTTTCCTGAACCAGGCTCCTGATACCGTCTTCAATCCTGCACTCACCAAAGAAGGGTACCGGAGACAGGTTCGAATCCCCTGAAATCTGTTCTGCGAATTTTCTTCTGAATACTTCTTTCTCTTTCCTCAGTATCTTCCGGTATGAAGAGACACGCGTATATCTGTCTGCTCTCTGTCACCCTGTTTCTGCTGCTGGTTCCCTCATGCGCTCTGGTAAGCTCTGCCCGCACGATTACCGTTACCCTGGCTGAGGAATTCCCCTGGGAACGGGCCGGCGGCAGGCCGGTCTGGCATCTTCTGCGCTGGAGCACGGCCTCAGAGGGCATTAAGGAGCGATTTCTTGCCCCTGGAGTGAGGCATGCGGTCATAACGGCTGAGAAAGGAGCGCTTACAGCCGCAGCAGCGTACCCGCTGGGAATCTGCACCCCGCTCGGTGCCCTGATCAGGCTGGAGGCAGCGGAGGATCAGGTCGAACTCAGGTACGAATGGGGGGCTGCAGCCGATATTCTTCTCACCCTGAACTCCCGCAGCCCCTACGCCGCAGCCCCCCTCAATCCCGCAGTCTTCTCCAGCGCTCTTCGGGAAGCCGGCGAGGGTGACCCCTGGAGAACCATGAGAAGCAGACTGCTCTCCGACCTGTCGCGCGGAAAGCTGTCACACAGTTCGTTCGTCACCCTGCCTGAATATCATGTTGATCTGAGCACCCTGCCGCCCGGATACTGGATATCCGACAGGCCGGACCGGGCGGCTGTTTCCGTCAGCTCCCCCCGGCTTCTCTCAGGAGAGGACTTTTACCAGGGATTATTCCGGTACTATCTGCCTGACCAGTCTCTCTGCCTGACTGTCGTCGGCGGTGAGGATTCGGCTTTCTGGTATACAAAACCGCTTCGATGGTAGCATGGTTTCTCCCTTCCCCTGTACAAAAACTGCGCAGCTGTTCTACTATGGGATATACCGCAGCATTTCATTGGAGGGGGAACGGTATGACGGAGAAGAGGATCAGCCGGAAAACAACGCTCTATCTGGTCTGTGCATACGCCGCAGCGCTTCTGGCAGGCGCCGCTCTCTATCGCGCACTCCCCGAAGGGTGGAGCCTCCCGGCAAAGAGCTTCGCTGCCGATATCGCGGCGACAGCAGTTGTCTTTCTCTTCAGCGTTCGGGCAGGCAACTCCAGCATCTATGACCCGTACTGGAGTGTCGCTCCCGCGGTTCTCTGTCTCTTCTGGTATCTGAACGGCGCTCCGGATACGCATCGCCTGCTCTTGCTGCTGTTTCTTGCGGCGGTAATCTTCCAGTCGGTACGCCTGACAGTCAACTGGGCAGTCAGCTGGGGCGGCATGAACCATGAGGACTGGCGCTACCGCAGTTTCCGTATCCGGTTTCCCCGAAGTTACTGGCTGGTAAGTTTCTCCGCAGTACACCTGTTTCCTACGGTCATGGTCTTTGCCGGATTATATCCTGCCTATATCACTCTCACGACAGGATTTGATGATAATTTGGGACCGGCTGGACGGTGCGCCGCCATAGGCGGGGTCCTGATCATGGCTGCGGGGACAGTACTTGAACACACCGCCGATATCCAGCTGCACCGATACCGCAGCGCCGCAGGGCACTCCGGTCAGGTTATTACCGAGGGACTCTGGCAGTATTCCCGCCACCCGAATTATCTGGGTGAAATCCTGTTCTGGTTCGGTATTGCGGTATTCTCCCAACCATCAGCCGGGGGGAGGCTCTGGTTCTTTCTCTTCCCCGCGGCGATGCTGGCCCTGTTTCTCGGTTATTCCATCCCTGCGATGGAGAAGCGGCTCCTGGCAACCAGGAGCGGGTATCAGGCTGTCCAGCAGTCCACGGCGAAGCTGATACCCTCCCCCTTGAGAATTCTGCGCTCCTTTCTCCCGTCATCGCGGAAGGAGCAGACCGGAGGGTGATAAACCGCTATCTGGCGACGAAATTGACCAGCTTATCGGGGACGACGATAGTTTTGACCAGGGTCTTGCCGGAGAGCAGTTCCCTGATGCGCTCATTAGCATGCGCCTGCCGTTCTATCTCGGTGCGTTCGGTGCCGGCAGGCAGCTCAATCCTGGACCGAACCTTGCCGTTAATCTGCAGCACGATCTCGACAACCTCTTCCCGCACCAGCTCCTCATCCCAGACAGGCCAGGCAGCGTGGGCGACGGGGGCACTGTTGCCGATCATCTCCCACAGTTCCTCAGCCATATGGGGCGCGTAGGGAGAGAGCAGCAGAATGAACGTCTCCCAGATGTCACGGTGAATAACTTCGTACTTGTAGGCTTCATTGATGAATATCATCATCTGGGCGATGGCGGTATTGAATTCAAGCGCGGCTGTATCTTCGGAAACCTTCTTGATTGTCCGGTGGAGCAGCCGCACCAGCGCATCCGGGGCCTCCGTCTGCTCAATCGGTCGTTCGCTCGCCAGCCTCCATACCCGATCCAGAAACCTGTGAACTCCGGAAAGCCCGCTGGTTGACCAGGGTTTGGAGACCTGGAGCGGTCCCATGAACATCTCGTACATCCGCATGGAATCGGCCCCGAAGTCCCGGATAATCTCGTCGGGATTGATGACGTTTTTCAGGCTCTTCGACATCTTGGCGACAACCCGGTCAAGCCGTTCCCCGGTCTGCTTCTCGATGAAAACATCGGTATCGGTCTCTTCAACCATATCGACGGAGACCAGGGACTTATCCTTGCGCTGGTAGGCGTAGGAGGTGATCATGCCCTGGTTCACGAGCCGCTTGAACGGCTCACGGGTATTGACGAGGCCGAGATCGAAGAGAACCTTGTGCCAGAAACGGGCGTAGAGCAGGTGGAGCACGGCATGCTCCTGTCCTCCGACGTAGAGGTCGACCGGCATCCAGTACGCGATCTTCTGCGGGTCGGCAAAGGCCTGTGCGTTATGGGGATCGATGAACCGCAGGTAGTACCAGCAGGAACCCGCCCACTGCGGCATCGTGTTCGTTTCCCGGCGGGCCGGTTTTCCGCATACCGGGCAGACGGTGGAGACCCATTCGATGATGGTTGCAAGGGGGCTCTCCCCGGTCCCGGACGGGGTGTATGAGGAAACTTCAGGCAGCGTGAGCGGAAGTTCCTCCTCGGGAACAGGAACTGTCCCGCACTCCGGGCAGTGGATAAGAGGGATCGGTTCCCCCCAGTACCGCTGCCGGCTGAATATCCAGTCGCGCAGTTTGTAGTTCACCGTCCTGCGGCCGAGGCTCTTCCCCTCCAGCCAGGTGATCATAGCCTCAATCGCGTCCTGTTTGTTCATGCCGTCAAGGAAATCCGAGTTGATATGGGACCCGTCACCGGTAAAAGCCTCTCGGGTGACATCCCCGCCTTCGAGGACCGGAATGATGGGCAGATCGAATGTCACGGCAAACTCCCAGTCCCGCTCATCGTGAGCCGGGACCGCCATGATGGCTCCGGAACCGTAGGAGATAAGCACGTAGTCAGCTATCCAGATGGGAATCCTCTGCCTGTTGACCGGATTGATCGCGTAGGAGCCGGAGAAGACCCCGGTCTTTTTCTTCGCCAGGTCCGTACGCTCGAGGTCGGACTTATGGGCAGCCTCCTCGACATACTGCGTCACCACTTCCTCACGGTCAGGGGTCGTCACGGCGGAGACCAGCGGATGTTCAGGAGAGAGCACCATGTAGGTGGCTCCGAAGAGCGTATCCGGGCGGGTGGTGAAGACTTCAATGCTCCCTTTGCCGTCTTCTATTTCAAACACGGCATCAGCGCCCTCGCTCCGGCCGATCCAGTTGCGCTGCATGGCCTTGATCGATTCGGTCCAGTCAAGTTCATCGAGATCTTCCAGGAGCCGGTCAGCATACTCGGTGATCTTTAAAATCCATTGACGGATATTTTTGCGGGTGACTTTGGTTCCGCACCGGTCGCAGGCGCCGTCACGGACCTCCTCGTTGGCGAGGCCGGTTTTGCAGTCGGGACACCAGTTGATGGGCGTCTGGGCTT
>CAYSRK010000195.1:0-4123 GCA_964433385.1 uncultured Spirochaetales bacterium | reverse complement strand
CGTCGTCCGGAATTTGTTCTCGGGGGATACCGAAACAGCCCAATACTCACGGCGGAGCTTCCTGGTCTTTCTGATGAGGTTTTTTCTAGAACAGAACCTCGAGGGTCAGCTGCCCGTTAAATGCTTCTTTGAGCAGGTCCTCGCTTGGGGTGTCCTGCTCAAAGATGATAAACGAATCTGTCGCTGTCTCCTGAACCATCGGCGCATAGTGCCAGACCCCGGGATGAAGTATCAGGGCCTCTCCCCTTCTCACCACGAATGCCCGTACGGTGTTCGTATCGACCCGACGCGCATCATCTTCCTGAGAGAGCGCACAGACAACTGCAACATCCCCGTCGACCGGTACTATCATTTCCGAAGTACGCTCATGCCGTTCAAGATTGGGACAGACATGCCTGCTGTGCGGATAGGATCGGACAAGCCCCACAGAGCCGCGGGAGAAGAGCAGCTCCCCCAACCCGTCCCAGAACGAGAAGTCCTGCGTCACGGCATCAGGTTCCCTGCCCTCCGCTCGTATCAGTTTTCCGTATCCGGCGATATCCGCTTCTGTAGGTTCTAATGCAGGTATGTTCATTTCTCTCAGAACCTCTTCATTCTCCCGGCATGGTCTTCCTTCGCCAGTTTCACGCAGCTGCAGACTGCTCTTTCAAAGCCGCCTCATTCTGTTTCTTCAGCTGATACTGGTCAATAACTACCGCCAGCACAACTACCATACCCTTGATTACAGTTTGCCAGAAGGAGGATACTCCGACCATGATGAGACCGTCATTCAGAACACCGAGAATCAGGGCACCGATAATAGATCCGGTGATAGATCCCCGGCCTCCGCTTAACGAAGTTCCTCCCAGCACAACTGCCGCTATCGTCGTCAGTTCGTAGGATTCCCCGGTAGCCGGATGGCTTGCCACGAGCTGAGAGGCGAGTACCAGCCCCACCAGGGCTGCGGTAAAACCGGAAAACATGTAGGTTCCCATCTTAATTCTGTTTACCCGGATACCTGAGAGCACCGCTGCATCTTCGTTACCGCCTACCGCATACACATGGCGGCCCATAGGGGTCTTCTTCGATACATAGGCGGAAATGGCAGCTATGAGAATCGCAAGCCATACTACCAGAGGAATACTGATAAAGGTTCCAGCCCCGAGAATGGGAAAGCCTGTCGTTCCAAGTTCCGGGTTTCCAACCAGGTTCGGAAAGGTTTTCCCGCCGGAACGGAGCATCGCAAACCCCCGGGCCATATAGAGCATACCGAGGGTCGCAATGAACGGGGCAACTGAAAGACGGGTGATCAGAAGACCGTTTATCGCCCCGAGAATGATTCCTATCAGGAGGATCACCAGGATCATCGTGAACGTATGAAAATGGACTACGATCCCGAACATGGGAAGCCGCAGTCCCTCGGTAAGAAAACCCCCTGCCAGCATCCCGCAAAGTCCCGCTATTGAACCGACTGAGAGGTCGATACCGCCCCCTATGATCACGTAGGTCATTCCCATGGCGAGAATGGCCCAGATTGCGGAGTGCTTCGCCATGGCGATCAGGTTAGTCATCGACAGGTAATTTGGCGCAATGAATGAAAATACCAGCAGCACAGCAAATAGTGCAATCAGAGTTCTCAATTTCAGGATGATCATCCCCGCGGAGATACCGGCGCCGTCCTTCTTCTTTTTCTCAAGTGTCATAGATGTTATCTCAACCTCCATCCTTCTAAGCTATTGATGTAATGCCATGGCCGATTTCCGAGGCTTTCCTGATCTTTTCCTCAGTAGCTTCCGACCGAGCGAACTCGCCGGTCACCTTGCCCTTGGAGAGAACAAGTATCCTGTCGGACATCGAGAAAATTTCTTCAAGCTCCGAGGAGACGAAAACCACCCCGAATTTTTCCTTAGCCAAGTTGTTCATAATCTCAAAAACATCCGACTTTGCGCCTACATCAATGCCTCGCGTCGGTTCATCCATCAGCAGAACTTTCGGTTTGGTCATAAGCCCCTTGCCGATTACCACTTTCTGCTGGTTTCCTCCGCTCAGGGCATTTATGGATATTTCGGGTGAGGAGACCTTGATGGCCATCTTCCGTATCATTTCCCTGATCTGACTGCCTTCCAATCTGCTCAGTATGTGAAAACCTTTCACGTACCGTTTCAGGCTCGCCATGGTGAGGTTGCTGTTAACTGCGAGATTCAGGAAAAGTCCCTCTCTCTGGCGTTCTTCGGGAATGAGAACCAGACCGCTTTCTATCCGTTCTTTGGTATTCTTTTTATCTAGACGTTCATCTTCCAGCCAGATTTCTCCCTCGGCCTTATCATAAATCCCCATAAGGCTCTCAAGAAGTTCCGTTCTGCCGGCTCCCATCAGCCCGTATATCCCTAAGATTTCGCCCTCTTTGACGTTGAAGGAGACATGGTCAAGGGTGTAGCCCCCGCCGAATCTGCGCAGGACCATATCCTTCACCCTGAGAAGTTCCTTACCCGTGGCGTGAGCCTGGCCGCTGAAGAACTGTTTCGGATCCCTTCCTACCATGTTGCGGATGATATCGTGCATCTCAATCTCTTTGATGAGACCGCTGTGGATGAGGCGCGAATCTCTGAGTATCGTGATGTAATCGCCGATCTCCTTCACCTCCTCAAGCCGGTGAGAAATGTAGACAATCGCAACCCCCTGCTCCTTGAGTTCCTTGATTACCCGGAACAGCACCCTGACTTCCGGCATGCTTAATGAGGAGGTGGGTTCATCCATGATCAGTATCATGGGATCGTCAATCATCGTCTTCGCTATTTCGACAATCTGCTGCTGTCCGAGACGCAAGTCGCGCACAAGGGTATCAGGATTAATATCCTGCCCCAGTTTTTTCAGGATTGTCTTAGCTCTCTCCTTCTGCGCCTCGTGATCGATATACAGAGATCCGTATTTCCGGATCTCCTTGTTCATGAAAATATTCTCCGAAATGCTCAGATCGGCAAACAGGTTCAGTTCCTGATGGACAATTCCGATTCTCTTCCGGACAGCTTCCCGGGTCGAGGAAAAAGAGACTTCTTCAGCTTCCCCGGTTTCATGGTACATGATAAGCTTCCCGTCTGACGGCTGTTCAATCCCTGCTATGATTTTCATGAGCGTTGATTTGCCTGCTCCGTTCTCCCCGACAAGAACGTTGATCCTGCCTCCGTAAATTTTGAAATCAACATTCTGAAGGGCCGTGGTACCCGGGAAGACTTTGAATATATCTTGTGCCTCCATAAGGAGACGCGGCGTGTTTTCCTGCATTGCTTCCCTAATCCCCCTGTGTCGAGATTACGTCAATTATGACCGGAGTAACCACAATGGCATCGACGTCCTGGGCTTCCTCGAATATAAAAGCACCGTAGAAATCTATAGTCTTACCTGCGATATTCTCCAGGTCGAGCGGATCTACAGTCTCCCTTCTCATTCTGGCATTCAGTTCATCGGAAAGACTGGCAAACTGAAGCTGGTTTCCCACATCGGTAAAACTGATGAAATCTACAGAATCCCGAATAGCTGTTTTTCGGATGACCGGTCCTACCTGCAGCACAACATCGGACTCGCCGTCAGCAGGCAGAAGATCTACCCTCAGCAGTCCATTTCTTGAACTGTCGTCATATTCAAGCACAACCCCTGTTCCCCTGACCTTGTACACGGGAGTAGGCTCGCCTGACTTCCTTTCCAGTCCGAACAGTTTTATCGCTTCCTCGCTGTCCTCTTCCAGAGCTGCATAGACATCCTGGTAAAGGAAAGACTCGCATTGGAAAGCGGGAATAAGCTGCTCTTCCCAGATGGAATCCACATACGCCACAGGGTCGAACTCCTTCCCGCTCTTTGTCCAGGTTGAGTACATATCGGTAGTTTTTCCCGCATCAGCCTCATCGATTTTCCTTATCGTACAGGAACCGGTGATGAGGATGAAGAACACGAGCATCAGAATCAGGAAGGTCGGCAGCATCTTACGCATAGTTTGTTCCATTGATTTTTCTCCGGAATAAGGTGGTCACCAGAGCGCATCCTCCTCAGCGGGAATGCACCCCTTTCAGATAAAAGGGAGCCCTCTTCACATGAAACGGACTCCCTTTGCTGTGTGACTTCTGGATTCTCAGCTTATTTGATCTTTGTA